>CADCTM010000723.1 GCA_902805485.1 uncultured Coleofasciculus sp.
GTTCTTTAGCCCTCCCCCCATTTGCACCTTCGTGGGAGAGTCTCGACGGACTTTTGCAAGATAACAAAGTGATGCTTGAAGAAGCGCTTTCTGTAAATTGTTCCCTAGAAGCCGCTGACCCAGAACCCGCTGAAGTAAAGACCTTTATTTCTTCTGAACCCTTGACAATTGACATGGTGCTTGTGTAAGAAAAGAGTGATTACAATCTCTTCCAGGTAGTCTATCAATTGTTGACTACTGCCTTAATGATTTTAGAAGATTGAGCGGAATTTATGAACATAAAAATTGCAAATAATCGCTCAATTGCCAGAAATTTAAATTCAGATACGCCTAATTTTGAGACAAAAAAGATTTAATTCAACCATTGAACTGAAGCCAAAAGTTTTCTCATCTCTGTTCATCGCACCCCTACTCAGTAAAGGTGCGATTTTTATTGCACTCTAGGGCAACCAAGGATATTGACGAAAATCAGGCGATCGCTTTTCCAAAAACGCCTGCTTCCCTTCCGCCCCTTCCTCAGTCATGTAATAAAGCAACGTCGCATTCCCCGCCAATTCCTGCAAACCCGCTTGTCCATCGCAGTCCGCATTAAACGCTGCCTTCAAGCAACGGATCGCGATCGGGCTTTTCTCTAAAATTTCATTTGCCCACTTCACGCCCTCCGCCTCCAACTCTTCCACCGGCACAACACAATTCACCATCCCCATCTCCAACGCCTCTTGTGCCGTGTACTGACGACAGAGATACCAAATTTCCCTTGCCTTCTTCTGCCCAACAATTCTGGCAAGATAGCTAGCGCCAAACCCGCCATCAAAACTACCCACCTTTGGCCCCGTTTGACCGAAAATCCCATTATCAGCAGCAATAGTTAGGTCACAAATCAAGTGCAAGACATGACCACCACCGATCGCATATCCCGCCACCAAAGCAATCACAACCTTGGGCATTGAGCGGATCAAACGCTGCAAATCTAGTACATTTAAACGGGGAACACCGTCATCTCCCACATACCCCGCCTTACCCCGCACCCCTTGGTCCCCTCCCGAACAAAAGGCATATTTACCATCGGTATGAGGTCCCGCACCGGTAAATAAGACAACGCCAATACGGGTATCCTCACGGGCATCACAGAAGGCATCATAAAGTTCAAAGACCGTTTTCGGACGAAAGGCATTGCGTTTGTCGGGACGATTAATCGTAATTTTGGCAATACCGTCGGCTTTATGGTAAATAATATCTTCGTAAGTTTTGGCGGTTTGCCACTCGATTTGCATAAACTTGTGCGAGAAACGTCCTGTTCTCCAAATTTTCCCTGATCGAGAGGCACCTTTTACATCACATTGCAGGAGAGTGTTATTGAATTGTGCTGAATAAGTGGCGGTGAGACATCTTATGGCACTCAAGTATCCATTGCCGACTGTGGCGGGAAACCATGCTGCATTC
Organism: uncultured Coleofasciculus sp.; assembly: GCA_902805485.1. Taxonomy (GTDB): domain Bacteria; phylum Cyanobacteriota; class Cyanobacteriia; order Cyanobacteriales; family Coleofasciculaceae; genus CADCTM01. The sequence goes on from CADCTM010000723.1 coordinate 1,444, forward strand.
TGCCTTCATCAGCATCAAACTTCTTGAAAGACTTAAACAATTCAAAGCGCACAGCGATCGCAAAACCATAGCTACTTCGCTAACTACAGCACAAATGATGAAAGTGGCTGAAGTTTGGGCACTCCTCGTTTGATTAGGCAGGGAGAAGAGCAAGGAAGGCGATCGCTCTTTATGGCAATTGACACCGCCGCAAAACCATAGCTAAATCCACAGGGAAGTTATGTACGCATTCAGTTGTCATCTTGAACTTCATATACCCTGTCTAAAATTTAGTACTTTTCTGCCACTAATCATACTCAAACATCACCACATCATCTGGGTTTGATCTTTTACAAGATGCCTTAACTGGTGCCGGGAATAATTGTGGTGAATCTTGTAGTGGTAACTGAGCGATCGAGCTAGGCTTAAATAATTTTTGTTCGTCGCTCAACTGTTCATCTCAATAATTAATCCATTATGAAACCCTGGCTCTACTGTGCTGCTCTGTCTGGTATGACTTCTCTAGCCTTCCTCGCGATTAATGCCAATGCAAAAACGCCTTCGGTTACACAAGCTCTCTCCCAAACCAGCCCCGTTGAAGAATTTATTGTTAGAGGAAATGAACCTTTTTGGGGTATGACGGTTGGCAGACGCGGAATTGTCTACACAACACCGGAAACTAAACCGCGAACCTTTCCTTATGTAGCTCCGAGCGCGGCACAAGGACGACCCCTTGATGTTGTTCGAGTATATCGATTGCAAGGAGGTGCGAACAATCTTCTTATTATTAAGAAAGTAGATGCTTGCAGTGATCAGATGTCAGATCGACAATCCCCCTATTCAGCGACATTAATTTTGGGTAACACAGTTCGAGAAGGTTGCGCTCAGAGAAAGCCTTAAGAGTTAGGACTTACGCACCGAGTAAGAAATTACGTCATTCTGAGCGATCGCGTAGCATATCGAAGAGAAGAACCTCAAACTCTTGTACTGGCGTTACAGTGTGTAAGTTCTAACTTTGTTACGCATCGGCTCCATTGGACTAAAGTCGATGGTGTGACACTGCGCTGCTAAGTCCACCCCTTGCGGCTTTCTTGTCCAGACAATTGATAGGCTTGTATAGATTACCTCATCCTTTTGCGGCAAGAAAAAAGCGTGTTTTTCAGCATTGTCATTCCCACTTACAATCGTCAACCGATTCTCGAAAAATGCTTACTAGCATTAGAACATCAGCAACTCACTAGTAATAGCGTTGTCACGGACTATGAAGTTGTTTTGGTGGATGATGGCTCAACCGATGGCACATTGGAATGGCTGGAGTCACACAAAGAGGAATTTCCCCATGTGCGATCGCATTCTCAAGACCACATGGGACCCGCCGCCGCCCGAAACTTAGGTGTGGAAAAAGCCACAGGTGACACAATTATTTTTATTGATAGCGATTTAGTCGTTACTGAGCAGTTCTTGCAAGCTCATGCTGATGCTTTGGTACAAGGAGAAAAGCAACTAGGAAGCAATAAACTTTTCACCTATGGCGCGGTAATTAATACTTGCAACTTTGATAATCCTACTTCCGAACCTTACAAAATCACTGATTTTTCTGCGGCTTATTTTGCTACGGGAAATGTGGCGATTGCGCGTAAATGGTTAGAACAAGCCGGACTATTTGATACTCGGTTTCAACTCTACGGCTGGGAAGATTTAGAACTCGGTGTTCGACTCAAACAACTGGGTTTAAAACTAATTAAATGCCCGGAAGCGGTTGGTTATCACTGGCATCCAGCTTTTGCCTTAGAGCAAATCCCCCGCATGATTGACCAAGAAATTCAACGGGGAAGAATGGGTGTTTTGTTCTATCAAAAGCATCCAACTTGGGATGTAAGGCTGATGATTCAAATGACTTTGCTGCACCGTATTCTTTGGGGAACTCTTTCCCTTGGAGGACTCCTCAATGAGCGCACAATGGCGCCTTTTTTGCAATATTTGATTAACCAAGGAAAACCTAAACTTGCACTAGAAATTGCCAGAATTTTCCTTAATTGGTACAACGTTCAAGGTGTTTATGCGGCTTATGCTCAGATGCAGCAGGAAGTTTGAAGAATAGGTTTTTTTAACAGGCAGGATTTTTGGATTTGGAATTACACATCAACACTGATGAAGGCTGATTTATTCAAGAGGTGTAAGAATCGGTAGTTCAATCCTAAATTCTGTCCCTATACCCTGTTTTGATAGGCACTGAAGTGAGCCTCCGTGCTTTTCTACGATAATGTTATGACTGATAGATAGTCCTAATCCTGTGCCAACTCCTACTGGCTTTGTTGTAAAGAATGGGTCAAAGATTCGTCTCTTAATCGCTTCAGGAATACCCGAACCATTATCACTAATACAAATCCTCACTCGATTATTTGTTTGTTGTTCTGACATTTCCTCATCTTCAGGACTGACTACCTCGGTATGAATCGTAATTAAAGGAGTGGAGGTTTTTTCGATATCCAGACTCTCAAATGCATCAATCGCATTGCTCAAGATATTCATAAAAACTTGGTTTAATTGTCCGGCAAAGCAATCAACTAATGGGATGTTGCCGTATTTTTTAATTACTTCAATCCCAACTTTAGCGGCTGTGGGTTTCAGTCGGTGCTGTAAAATTAATAAGGTGCTATCAATGCCTTCGTGAATATCTATGGGTTTCTTCTCGGCTTCATCTATCCGGGAAAAGTTTCGCAATGACAAAACAATTTGATCGATACGCTTAGTACCCATTTTCATAGAAGAAATAATTTTGGGTAAATCTTCGGCGATAAAATCCACATCAATGCTATCTGCGTGTTCTTTGATTTCCGGTGCAGGAGTAGAGTAATAGTGTTGGTAAAGCGAGAGCAGGCTCAGTAAGTCTTCAGTATGCTCGCTAATATAAGGAAGGTTGCCGTGGATAAAGTTAACGGGATTATTGATTTCATGAGCAACGCCAGCCACGAGTTGTCCTAAACTAGACATTTTCTCGGTTTGAATCAATTGAGCTTGAGTGTGCCGCAATTGTTCTAGGGTTTGCTGAAGCTGTTGATTTTTGTGGCGCAGCACTTCCTCGACTCGCCGACGTTTGCTGACAGTGCGCTCTAGTTTCGCTAAATTAACTCTTAGTTCCAACTGAGACATGACTTGCCGAGCTAAAGCTTGCAAGGCTGACATCTGCTCTGGGCTTAAATTGCGGGGAATTTGGTCAATTACGCATAATGTGCCGAGCGGAAAGCCATCGGGTGTTAATAGGGCAGAGCCAGCATAAAATCGAATATTGGGGTCAGATGTCACTAGAGGGTTGGTAGCAAACCGTTCATCTTCTAAGGCGTTTGGTACAACTAGCAATTCATCGGGTTGCAAAATAGCATGAGCACAGAAAGCCTGTTCTCTGGGTGTTTCGACTGCCTCCACCCCAACTTTTGACTTGAACCATTGCCGATGAGCATCAACTAAACTGACTAAGGCAACGGGAGTGCCGCAAATATGCGCGGCTAATGTCGTCAAGTCATCAAACCCAGCTTCTGGAGAGGTGTCGAGAATTTTATACCGCTCCAGTGCCTTTAGTCTCGCTTTCTCGTTATCCGGCAGTAGTGCTGCTTTCGCGCCCTGTGTCAAATCGTTGCTATTGGTAGGCGGGGACATAAGGGCTGTCGTTTGCTCAACTGTGAATTTATTCGTAGTCACTGCTAATTGTTGCCTTCGGATGAATGCATCATCATTCCCTGTTTTGCTCGAACTAACGTCTAACATTTGCAGCCAATGTTGAAAAAGCCTCACTACTTTAATGATGATTTTTCTTAACTATTCCCAAATATAGGAAGATTTTATGTATTGAAGTTAAAAAATTTTTGGATAAAACCTTAATCAGTCAAAATTGTTTAATTATGTTATTCTAGAAGGGTTGTCTAAATTCACACATTCAGAATTTCGGGTGTTTCTAGGAGTATCAAAAACCTGGAAATCCGCCTGAATGGAAGATAAACCCGAATCAGGAGTTAAAAAATAATGCCAGTCATCTCATTGGCTGAAATGTTGGAATCAGGGGTTCACTTCGGGCATCAGACCCGTCGCTGGAATCCCCGGATGGATCAGTATATCTACACGGCTCGCAATGGCGTTCATATCATCGACTTGGTGCAGACTGCCCAGTTGATGGAAGAAGCATATAGCTATATGCGGAATGCCTCCGAGCAGGGCAAAAAGTTTCTCTTTGTGGGTACAAAGCGGCAAGCGGCGGGAATCATTGCTCAAGAAGCCTCTCGTTGTGGTGCTTACTACGTTAACCAGCGCTGGTTGGGTGGAATGCTCACCAACTGGGAGACCATCAAAACTCGCGTAGAGCGGTTAAAGGACTTAGAGCGCCGGGAAGAAAACGGATCTTTGGATTTACTGCCGAAAAAAGAAGCCTCAGTGCTGCGGCGGGAATTGGGCAAGCTTCAGAAGTACCTGGGCGGCATTAAGTTAATGCGGAAAGTCCCCGATATTGTGGTGATTGTAGACCAGCGCCGCGAGTACAACGCCATCCTTGAATGCGAAAAACTCGGAATTCCCATTGTGTCGATGTTGGATACCAACTGCGACCCGAATGTGGCAGATATTCCGATCCCCGCGAATGACGATGCGATTCGTTCGATTAAGCTAATAGTAGGTAAATTAGCGGACGCCATCTATGAAGGGCGTCATGGTCAGCTCGAAGCCGAAGAGGAATACGAAGACTATGACAGCGCTTTAGAAGATATGGACGACGAAGAAATCAACGAAATTAACTCGGCATACGCGGTGAATGACGAGGAGAGCGAAGACTAAGCGAGCGTGTAGTTAGGTTTATTAAAGTAGAAGGGCAAGATGGCGGAAATTTCAGCAAAACTCGTCAAAGAGCTACGCGACAAAACTGGCGCTGGCATGATGGATTGCAAAAAAGCTCTCAAAGAGAATGAGGGAGACATTGCCAAATCCACGGAATGGCTGCGGCAAAAAGGCATTACCTCGGCAGAGAAAAAATCCGGTCGCGTAGCCGCTGAAGGCATTATAGCCAGCTATATCCATACTGGCGGTCGAGTTGGCGTGCTGGTTGAAGTAAACTGCGAGACGGATTTTGTTGCCCGCCGCGAAGAGTTCCAAACCTTGGCGCGGAACATTGCGATGCAGGTTGCAGCTTGTCCAAACGTTGAGTACGTGAAGGTCGAGGACATCCCCTCAGAGATTTCCCAGAAAGAAAAGGACATCGAAATGGGACGGGATGACTTGGGCGGTAAACCAGAAAACATTAAAGAAAAGATTGTTCAGGGTCGGATTGAAAAACGCCTGAAAGAATTATCTTTGATGGATCAACCTTACATCCGTGACCAAAGTATCTCTGTAGAAGAGTTGGTCAAGCAAAGTGTTTCCCAATTGGGTGAAAATATCCAAGTACGTCGCTTTAGTCGCTTCGTTTTGGGTGAAGGCATCGAAAAGGAAGAAAGCAACTTTGCTGAGGAAGTCGCAGCTCAAATGGGCGGCGGTAAGTAGCTAAAGATAAAAGGCAATTTTCCCTCTTAACCCTACCGAAAGTAAAGGGGGAGGAACCCAGCAAAAGGCAAAAGTTTTTCAAGAGACTTTTGCCTTTTATTGATAAGTAGCCAAAGAAGGCAATAACAGTTGAAGAATTGGTAAAACAAGCAACAATGGAGCTGGTTGAAATCCAAGTCTGTCGTTTCACTGGCTATGTTCTAGGTGAAAGAATTGAGCAACAATGGGGAATGGTGATGAGGAACCCCCCGCCGGCAAAAGAGTCAGTATGCCTAAAGCGCCCGCAGGTAGTCCAGGCGCAGCTCAAGTACCTCTGGAGTAATGATGAGATATGGCGACAGTTGAGCGAATTGAGCAAGATTTGGCAGCACTGGAGAAAGCGATCGCGCTTTTAAAAGTAGACTTTCACAGTACCTATTCTCAGTATCTGAAATTACTGGGGCAAGCCGTGCGGCAGCAGTTAATTTTGGCAAGCTATCAGATTTGTACTCAAGGGTATCCTGAGGCATTTTTGGGTTTGTCATTCAACCAACGGCAAAATTTGCAGCAAGCGGTACTGCGCTTAGGAAAGCAAGTTCAAGAACAGTTACTTTCGCATCTAGAACCCTCGCAACCATTGCCAGAAACCGAAACCCAAATGGTTGACGACGCGCCAACAGAGGATGAGGAACCGCCAGAAGCGCCTCAAGAAGAAATGCAATTTGAGATGGGGGGAGTGGATGACTTATTAGACGCCGCAGAATCCGAAGATGAGCGTCCCCTATCACAACCAGAGCAGCTTTTGGAATGGCAGGAGCAACTGGAAAAAGCGATCGCTCAAACCATACAAACCCTGTCGTTGGACACCAATCGCCTCTTACAAAAAAACGGTATTATACCCGATAAATTGCCCCCAGCCGTCTTAGAAGCAGCAGTCCAAGTTGAGGCATCTAATGATGCTGCCACAGGTTCACCGAATCTTTTAAACTTATTGATGGAAGCGGAAAATGAGGATGGTGAAAAAGAAGACTCAACACTGATGCGGATTGTCGCAATTAATCTGCGTTTGTCAGAAATTGAGTTTGCTGATCCCACATTAAGCGCTGGACGCAATCAAATCCGGAAGCTGTCAGCGAGGGTAAGTTCATTTCAGCGCGAGTATCACAAAAAACAACGAGAACGAGCCGTTGCTCAAGCTGAAGCGGCATGGCGTTCCACTTGGTTTGATAAGTAATTAAAAATCACAAATTAAAAAAATATCGGGGATTTTTCTATCTTTAACAGGGGGAATTTGTGGAAACAGAATCAGTAGATTTAGTTCGGTTGCAAAAAGCCCTTTCAGTTGAAGCTGACAAGGGTTTTACTGACTTAGTAGGAAAGCAGTATCGCTTTAGCGAGTTTCTTTGCCTGAGTTTTGGAAAAACACCTGATATCTTAATGCCAAATGAGCGCCGTCAGTGGCAGGAAATTGCGGCGGATTTTGCGCGTTATCCTCAAATGACTTCCCCCCAACGGCAACATTTAGTAGCACAAACCAGGCGATTTCTTCAGCAACTTCAGCAAGAAGAATTACGCCGCATTGCTGAGAGTGAAGCCAACTCAGAACCGCCTAAAACTAAATCTCCTAAAACAACGCCTTTAGTTCAATCCAAAAGTAAGGTAAAA
>CADCTM010000724.1 GCA_902805485.1 uncultured Coleofasciculus sp.
TCATTTATAAATGCTTTCGATGACTGCTTTTACGAGCTTGTTGGAACTCCCAGGAATCGCTTGGGTGTTAGGTTGGTCATCAATCAGCATATCTGTTTCTCTTTCTCAATCACTTCTGCCTCAAGGATAGAGTAAAGTTAAGTATATTTGTAATCTAATATACGATGTATTGTAAATATAAAAAGACGCTTAAACAGTTAAATATTGTTTAACAAAAGCTACCTCTTTTAAATCTCTCTCTTGATTAGTGTTTCCAAGACAAAAGTTGATTAGCCTTAGCTCGAAGGTAAAAGTTCTAAGAAAAAGAAGTTTAATATGAACGTCAATATGTTTGCCCAGCAGATACAGGCACTCCACTGGCGCCTGGCAAAAATGTACCAAGGCAGCAGTGCCGAGTTACTAGCCCAGCCCAATTTACTGCTGCCCATCGCCTTCAAAGAACTCGGTACTGCCTCCGAAGAACTACAAGTTGCCGCCGAAGAAATCTGCCAGCAGGCGGAAGTATTAGCCGAGACACGAGCGGAGGTAGAAGCAGAGCGACGACGCTACCAAGACCTTTTTGAGTTCATGCCAAACGCCTACCTGGTGACTGATATCGAAGGTAAAATTCTGGAAGCCAACCGCGCGGCAGCTATGATGTTCAACGTCCATCCCTCATTTTTGGCAGAGAAACTATTAATCAACTTTATTCCTGTACAAGGACGGCGGGCATTTCGGTCTCAACTCGTTCAACTCCAATCATTTGAGAGGGTACATGAGCTTTCTCTACGCCTGCAACCCCGTAACAACAACTGCTTTGACGCTGCTCTCACTGTCGCCACTGTCCGCGACTCCCAAAGTAACTCTGTTACATTGCGTTGGATAGTGCGTGATATTACCGAGCGCCAACGGGCACTTCAGGCATTACAAAATCATGACTACGACCCCTGCGAAGATCGTCCGGTGCATTTTTATACTAAAGGAGAAATCGTTCCTTTAGAACCAAAAGAGATTTTGCTAGTACGTCAAGGTTTGGTTAAGCTGAGTACAATGAGCGAACGTGGTGAAGAAGTACTTGTGGGGATTGTCGGACGCTCAATGCCATTTGGTTCAAGTATGACTGCTTTATCAACTTATCAATCTGTAGTTCTTTCAGAAGAGGCGCAAATAGTTTCAATTCCCCTTACAGAAATCTCTAATTCTGTGCGCCTCACCCAAGCTCTTCTTCCTAAATTTAATCAGCGTCTGCGGCAAACCGAAGCCCTTTTATCCATTTCCGGAAAGCGACAAGTGAAAGAACGCTTGGAATATTTCTTGCTGTTTTTAAAACAAGAAATCGGTCAACCAACAACCAAAGGAACTCGTTTAACCGTACGCTTAACTCATCAAGATATTGCCGATGCTTGTTGTACAACCCGAGTTACAATTACTCGCTTAATCGGTAAGTTACAAAAAGAAGGAAAGATAACTTTTGACGCCAAACATCACATGATTTTTCAAGATTAGTAATTGCTCAGATTTTCTATCGAATTTGTCGTTGATAGTGAGGGAGTGCCGGAGTCCCCCAGCAAACTTGCTGGGCAGGAATATTTTTAAAGACGCTGCTTTTTGCCCCAATAACAGCATTTGCTCCAATTTGAACACCTGGAGCAACAAAGCAATCGGTAGCAATCCAAACTCCATTACCAATCATAATCGGGGAAGTTATTAAAGCGAAGGCTGAATCTTGAATATCATGGCTACCTGTGCAGAGGTAACATTTTTGAGAAATAACGCAATGACACCCCAATCGAATCGGTTCAAGACTATAGAAAACAACATCATCCCCAATCCAACTATAGTCACCAATTTCGACTTTCCAGGGATAAGTAAAACGGGCAGTCGGTCTGATAATAACACCCGTACCAATCTTTGCCCCAAACAACCGCAAAAGCCAACGACGAAAGCCATTAAAGGTATGAGGACTTAAAGGAAAAGCGATCGCTTGTACCAACCACCAAACCAGGACAAACCATCCAGGACGCCCTCGATTATACTTTGATGAGTCATACTGTCGTAAATCAACTAAAGGTGGTGCATCCAAAACTGGCAATTCATCAATCATTAGCTTGCAATACTTAGATTCCCTACAAAAAATCTAATAGAGTTTCCAACTCAAGTACAGACACTCTTTGTTTGGGCGGGTTTTCGAGACAAAATACTTGGTATGAATATAAGAGTGATTCTAAAAAGACCCCCTACACTTTTATCTACTCGCAGGAACTTATAAGTTGCCATAACAAACTCAATGATTTTGGGAAACAACTGATTGCGACGGCGTTATGGGAACGTCACTTACGTTTAACTGCCCACCAAATTGACGCAATTCGTAGAGTTTGACCCCAATTTGATACTCATACTGACTTAATAAACGACCATAAATATAACCCGCTTTTCCATCTAGAAAGCCTAACCTGAGGAAATAAAATAAAATAAATCGTAACGTTGGTTTAAACGGTAATCGCACCCAAAGTTTTTTAAGAAACCGCTTACGCTGCACCGCATCTCCAAAAAGATTAGCACCAATCGTACCTACATCATCTTTACCACTGAGTAAGTTGAGATAAACTCGCGCTTCCCAATTAGAGTAGCGATTATGCCGTTCTAACCAATGATAAATATCCCGAAAATCGATATGCAACATATCATTTTTGAGGTAATCTACAGCACCTTCCAAAATAACGTGTTCGTGAACTTCATTATCTCCTGTATTGCGAATTTCCTCAGTGTTAAGGTTTTCATAGCGTCCTTTCTTATGCCTAAACAAGCGGAGATTCCAGTCCGGGTACTTACCACCAAAACGAATCCACTTACCCAAAAAGAAAACTTTTCGATTGAGGTAGTAGCCGTTAAGATCAGGATTTTGAATAGCCAGAGCAATTTCATCCCAAAGTTCAGGCGGAATGCGTTCATCGCAATCAACAATTAGCACCCATTCATTGCGAAAACTTAGGTTTTCTAAACTCCAATTTTTCTTTTTGGGCCAACGCCCATTAAACTGAAACTGCACCACATTCGCATCATAAACTTTGGCAATTTCAACAGAGCGATCGCTACTTTGAGAATCAACAACAAATACTTCATCCGCTCTTTTCACACTCTCTAGACAAGCGGCAAGGTTTGCTTCTTCATTTTTTGCTGGAATTAGAACAGAAACAGGAATTTTCAAATCGAGGGACATAATCAATTAAAAGTATAGAAGCTTCGTAAATTCGTTAACCTAATCTTAAAAAATATCTTTAATCACTAACTTAAATATCTGACTCATCCTTGAGTAACTGTTTAGGATTAGGCAGCAATTTTTGTTTTTTTAAAATTCCTTGAATTGCGGCATTAAGATAGCCAACTTGACCGTAAGCATAAACCAAATTATCAAAACGCAAAGCGGGATTCCGTAAGTATTTCAAAGACTTATAAAGACCGCGTACCATACGTTCACCACCTGACAATAGCTGTGCCGGACCAGCGCGATCAGTAAGTTGTTCGCGGTAACACTCGCTAATCCCTTGCCACCAACCGCGACTTAAAAACCAGCCCGGTTTGAGACGTTCAGGAGCAACATTATGAGCAACTAAAGCATCTGGAAGATAAGCAACCTGCCAACCTCGTTGAAGCGCTAATTCTGTCATATGCAACTCTTCATTTGATAACAAATTTTTACCAATACGACCAAGATTGACATCAAAACCGCCAATTTCCTCTAAAAAACTGCGCCGGATCGAGTAATTTAATCCCCGTGGAGTTAAACCAGGATTATCAATATAAACAACTGCCTCACCAAGGTCATACGCTCCCAAATTTCCAGCCAATTCTGAGGACAACCACGGAGGTAACTTAAATTCATCAGGCCATAAAAGAGTAACCTTACCACCTGCGATCGCTAATTTTTCGTTACGCGCAAACGCCTCATAAATTGCCTTCAACCAAAAGGGGCTAGCAACAGCATCATCATCAAGATAAGCCAAAATCGGCGCCTGGGCTTCTTTTGCACCCGTGTTCCGAGCCACGGATAAACCCGTCCTCGGTTCGTAAACATAATTAAGTCGTGGACTAGAAAGCCGTTCTTCCACAAGCTCACGAGTGCGATCGCTTGACGCATTATCTACCACAACCACTTCATAATTATAAAAATCCTGCCGCAGCAAACTATCAATCGCTTCACCTAAATACTCCTCACGATTGTGAGTGCAAATAATCGCAGAGATTAGAGGGTCTGGCATATGCAGTTAGTGCTGAGGTAGAGTGCGTATCAGTCAAGAGCAATTAATCTATTAGCCAATCCTACCTAGTTCTAACCTGCAAACCTGCAAACCTGCCAAGGTGTAGTATCCGAACAGAGTCCTCCGATTTTAGTCCTTACTCAAATGAGAGTGCATCACAATTAGCGTTTCCGCTAGTTGGCTAAGACGAGTTTCCAACTCTTGCTTACGGTTCAACAACTGCCGTAGCTTCTGATGACGCGCAATTGCCAAACTAACCGTAACTACCTGTTCTGGTGGACAAGGACGCGCCCAAAACTGCCCAGAACCATTCAACCCACAGAGGCGATAACCCGTACGAGGAGATTCCAAAGTCACCTCCGCGTCAGGTTGCCACTCTTCTTCAACATAGTCCATAAGTCGGTCAACAGTAGTTGGACGAACAGTTCCTTGAGCTTCTTGAGCATCACGCGCATGAGACTCCAACCAGCCATCCACAATTGGCCCTTCAATATAAATATCCTGAATTTGCCGCACAATTGTTTGCAGTTCCGTCTGCCAACGGGCAACAATTTCTTCAATTTCTTGCAGCAAATTCATTGCCAACGCCGGGTTAGCTGCGTGACGATGTTCGCTGATGTTGAGTGGTTTTAACTTAGGTAACGTCGGCGGCTTGCTTTGCTGCTTTTGGGTGGAGAAAGGCTGTACCGCTAGTGAAAAAGAAGGTTCACCAGCATCTTTTGGACGCCCAGCTCCTTCAACGGCATCAATTTGCTGTCCTACACTGGCAGATTTATTGGGGCTAGCATCAGATTGGGGTTGTCCCACCTGATGGAGAGCTGTCTCAATCCGTTGCAGTTTTGGTTTCATGGATTTTTTAATACCACTGTGTCAAATCACCAACTCTTTTATTCCAGCACAACCGTAAGGTTATCGTATCTGATGAATTTTGTGAGTTGCTTAGTTTTTAAGTTTTCGGTCTATTTTAACGGCATTGACTTACTTATTATTAATCATCAATCAGGTGTTATTTGTTTTTTTAAGGTTTATGCTTTGCTCAAGAGGGGAAAAAAATTATTTGGCGGGTACGCACACAGGCAAATATGGTATCAACTTAAAATTGAAACCCACATCCCAAAAGCCTTTATATTGTCCAACTTCTTCCCCTAGCCCCCTCTCCGTTGATGGGGGAAGCAGGACAAGGTTCTCTTGCTCTCTTCTCTCCCTAGTAGGACCTTTGGGGGTGAGGAGGAAATTAGCAGGTAGAACAACTGGTGCAGCGCCAGATATTTCATGAAGCTACCCAATAAGGTGGGTAGGATTAACCAATGACGAATAATACTTCCATCATCCTAATAACCGGACCATCGCGATCTGGCAAAAGTGAGTGGGCAGAAACGCTGGCAACACAGACCGGGAAACAGGTAATCTATATAGCCACAGCGAAAAGCGACCCAGAGGACAGCGAGTGGCTCTCCCGAATTGAAAAACATCAGCAACGGCGGCCAGCAGACTGGACAACCTTGTTGGTTCCCCATGAGTTGACGGCAACCCTTCAAGCACATTCTTGCGATCATTGCTGCCTGTTGGTTGATTCTTTGGGCACTTGGGTTGCCAATTGCCTTAACCAAGATTCTGTCCTCTGGCAGAAAACGTTACAAGATTTATTGTATAGTTTGAAACAAGTTGTCGGTACAGTAATTTTTGTTGCAGAAGAGACCGGGTGGGGCGTTGTGCCAGCTTATCCGATCGGCAGGCAATTTCGCGATCGCCTTGGTGAACTGACCCGTCATCTCGGTCGCCTTGCTAACCCAGTTTATTTAGTTACAGGTGGTCATGTTCTCAATCTCAGCATCCTGGGATCGCCGCTACCATAGAATTAATCGCATAGTTCATACATCTAACGTCCTACACTTGATACCCATCACATGGCATCTGAACAACAAGTTAAACGCTATCTCGCCTACTGGTTTCAGCTAGGCAAAAAAGTTGTCACCCGTAATGGCGCAATGCTACCCCAACCTGTCATTGGAGGCGATCGCTATAGCGATGAATTTGAAAGCCTATGGCTACAACTTCTCTCACCCGATAGCGGCGACTGTCATCTTGAAGGCACACACCAAACCATTGCTGAGTTATTAACCCCAAAGTGGGATATCAATCCCTGCTACCGTTGTGAGATGCCTGTGCCGATGATTAATATTGGGATGCCGCCTGAGTTGTGTCCCTGTAATGATTTACCGACTTGGCCGAATACAGAACTGCCAGCACCACGAGAACCAATCAGCAGTCAGGGGCGGTTGCAGGAAATACGCGATCGCTTATCTAAATCAAGTAACAATTAAGGAAGTTATCAGTAGAATTACCCGTTGATTAACTCTCGACTTTCGGTAGACGCCGAGGCACATCGTAAGTCAAAAAATCATAAGCTAATTTCGTACTGGGAAAAATTGCCCGTGCTTCCTCCAGTAAATCATCCAACCCGATCGCATTTCCTGGAGCATATCGGGGGCTAAAATGAGTCATAATCAACTGCTTCACCCCCGCACTCAAAGCCACTTGTGCCGCCATCGTTGAAGTAGAATGCAAACGGTCAAACGCTAACTGAGCGTCTTGATGGGCGAAAGTTGCCTCATGAATCAAAACATCCGCATCTTGGGCAAGGGACACAGCGTTTTCACAAAACACCGTATCGGTACAATAAATTACCTTACGACCGACTTCTGTCTCTCCACATAAATCAGAACCTTGAATCTGGCGACCATCTGGCAGCGTAACAGTTTCGCCTCGCTTAAGCTTGCCATACACAGGGCCTGAAGGAATTCCTAGTTGCGTCGCTTTTTCTACATCAAAGCGTCCTGGTCGGTCTTTTTCTTCCACACGGTAGCCGAAAGCTGGAACACGATGCTTTAAACTCAAGCAACTCACCGTAAATTCTGCATCTTCGTAAACAATTCCCGGACTAACAGTATGAACCTGAACCGGATAAGAAAAGTGAGTTTGAGAGTACTTTTTCCCCGCGCGAAGATAATCATTTAATTCCGCAGGACCATAAATATCAATCCGATCTGTATTCCCCGCCAAACCACAACTTGCCAACAATCCCATCAAGCCATAGATGTGATCGCCGTGCATATGGGTGATAAAAATCCGGCTAATCTGACTAACCCTGATGTCACTACGCAGCAGTTGATGTTGAGTACCTTCGCCACAGTCAAACAGCCAAACTTCTGCCCGTTGTGGAAGACGCAGCGCCAAGCTAGAAACATTACGCGATCGCGTTGGTACTCCGGAGCTTGTTCCTAAAAACGTAATTTGCACAGGCTCACTCCTTCAACCTCATATAGGGAGACATCAAATCCCATTACTATCCTACACAGCTCCGTCCTTGGAAGTCGGGAACATACCTCACTTCTACATCATCAAAAAATAAATTAAAGTTTTGTGTTGACGTGAGGGGCATTAATAGGGCTAAATGTATCCGGATACATCTGACTCAGGAAGTAAAACTCTGAAAAGATACTGCTACAGCAGTTTTTAACTCAAGTAAGGGCGGACTTTGCAGAATAAATAATTGGCTTGAAGATAAGGGTGATTTAAAATCCGCCCCTGCACTTTCAACTTAAAAACTGCTGCTAAGATTCGAGCGTGCCAGCGAAGAATCAATCCAGGCGGATTTTTGCTCAAGCATCTTGAACTAAGTAATCTGGCACCGCAAAAGCGTGAAATTCAATCGCTGTTCACCCCCAAAACAAGAATAGTCGCCCTTGTGAGGAAATTTTAAGCATGGTATCCAAGCATTTTCCCGTTTCTCTAATATCTTCTATGTTGAAGCAAATGATTTTGTTGGGAGGGCGCAAGGCGTGGCTCTCATTTTTATTCTGGATTGTTCTAGTTGGTCCAGCGCAGGCGGCAACAGAACTCCGAGTAGCAATTAAACAAGGTGTCAGTCGCGTTCAAGTCGGCAGTTCTACCAAAGCGATTGTCCGCAATAGTGCAGGTCAGGAAGTCGGAGAACTAGCACCCCTGAATGCTTTTAATGCCCAAGGAGGTGGTGGTACCGTCACCCTTGGTCAATGGCGCTCAAAATCTTTATGGATTGAACCAACTGCCAATGGCGTAGTCTGGATTGGCGATCGCTGGTATCGAGGACGCACAGAATTAGTGCTAACTAGTGGTCGCTTAACTGCCGTCAACGCCGTCAAATTAGAAGACTACCTCTACAGCGTCCTTGGCTCGGAAATGTTCCCGACTTGGCCTCTAGAAGCCTTAAAATCACAAGCGGTTGCCGCCCGTTCTTACGCACTTTATAAGCGCTCTACATCCGGTAATACTGTCTATGATTTGGGGG
>CADCTM010000725.1 GCA_902805485.1 uncultured Coleofasciculus sp.
TCCGTGATCTAGAAATAGCACCGCTGGCGTTGCCACAAGCGCCCACAATGGCTTAAAGGTCTCAGCACAATGATTCCCCAACACCCAACCTAAAATCCCTTTTTTGAAGTGGTCAACCGCTGTCCACAGCCAGATTTTGTTTTTTTAGAGCCGACGCCAGGTTTGCAATTCATCGAGTTCACCGACTTCGGGAATGATCTCATGCTCATAAGCATCCGGGAGGAGTTCACCCACAAGCTTTACCCATGTAATGACTGTTGTATGGTGTACGCCTTTGACTCGTTCAATACCTCGAAAACCCATGCCATTAACATACATTTTCAGGCATTCGCGTTTGAACTCGTCCGAGTAACCGACTGGGGGAGCATAATCATTGATAAACTGCCGCCTACACTCCTTGCAGATGTAGTGCGTGTTTACCTTTTTGTTTGCCGTTCTTACTGATGCTGGTTGCGCTGCATTCGGGACACTGCATGATGTTTTCCCTCGTTTCATAGCTCCATTATGCAACGCCGAATTTTCGGCGTTGCTGAATCATGATATGAATTATGAGTATGGAACAGGAACCTCACGAAACTTGAGATAGTGCACGAGCAATCGAATCGAGAACCTTAACATCTCCTGCGATTTGGAATAGCACAGCGTCTTGCGATAGCGAAGCGGTAGCGACGTAGGAGCGTCTGCAATCGTGCCAAGTAGTGTCGCAGTCGGGTATTCTCACCTTCTACTCTCGTCATGTAGGTTTTGCTGATGATTTGGTCTCCCTCTGGAATGAAGCCAGGATATACCGACCAGCCAGACGCTCCTTGCGTCGCTACCGCTTCGCTATCAGTGACATAGAAGTAGCACTGCCATGCTGCCACAATTTCCCACAACGGGGCAAAGGTCTTCGCACTGTGGTCGCCAATCACCCAGCCCAAAATTCCTGCTCGAAAGTGATCTACGGCTGTCCAAATCCAGATTTTGTTTTTTTCGAGGCGATGAATGTTTCGAGTTCATCGAGTTCACCAACTTGCGGCGCTTGGTCTGGGTCATAGGCATCGGGCAGATTTTGCCCCACAAGCTTTACCCAAGTAATCACGGTTGTATGATGCACACCAGTGACTCGCTCAATGGCACGAAACCCACTGCCATTGACATACATTCTCAAGCACAATGCCTTGACCTCATCACTATAGCCACTGGGAGTTGGGGCATAGTCCTGAATGAACTGACGACCACAGGCAACACAGATATGATTCTGTTTGTCTCGGTTTTTGCCATTCTTGCGGATGTGAGTTGAACCACAGTTTGGGCATTGCATCAGCATTAACCTCAATTCATATCACTATTATGCAACGCCAATTTTATATATTACGGGAGTTGCAACCTCTTCAAGACAAAGTGAGGCTAAATTTATGGCATGGCAAGTTACGCCGCTTAGAGAAAGTGATGAAGACGATGGGAAAATCACCGCCTGGGATCAGTTAC
>CADCTM010000726.1 GCA_902805485.1 uncultured Coleofasciculus sp.
GCAGTAGTAAATGACCATTGGCGATCGCCTAAACAACGGCGGTAATTCGCATCTCCTTTAATAAAAATTAGACTAGATGGCGCTAGTTCATTTCGTAGTGCTTCCGGCATTTCCCAGAAGACTAAAGGTGATGTCCAAAAATAATCGTCACGGCAGAATAAACGACCCTGATCCATATAGTTTTGCAATCGACGTGCTAGTGATTGAACCTCCCCGTTGTCATCAGATGCTAAGACTTTCAACGTGTTGTGAACATCTTGAATTGTTGCATCCGATACGAAGGTAGGATGAGGCTTTAAATGTATGTAAATTAGCCCAGTTGCCTGACTTGCTAATAAAGAGTCTGCTAAACATAAATCACCTACGAGTTCAAATCCAGCATTGTCTACAATAAAGTCGATTCGGACTTTATTGCAATTAGCAATTATTTCAGCAATTCGCGTTGTATCATCTACTAAAATGTGGCTTTGTTCTAGGTGTATTTCTTGGCTATTACTGTTATCTCCAGCGTTAACTGGCCAAAGACTTAAGTCAGCTCTGTTGCCCCATAAAGCAAAATAGATCAATGCAATTAAGCTTGTCGTCTTTTCAGGCTGTTGAGTATTATTCCAAGTGTTGATTTGTGCTATCAGCTCCCGAATGGAATGTATTGATGTGTGTAATCCTCGATGTTTTTGAAGTGCATAGGGATCTACGCCATAGGATGATCCTGGTAAGAAGTAATGGGTTGCCTCAAGGATACGACGATAAAAGTATGCCTCGGCAAAAAACCAGGGAAGATCTATCCAATGCTTGCCGATGAATGGTTGCAAATATCTATCCCAGTCGGCGACATCTTTCCCCCCGTCTTTGACAGGACGAACAACTTTTTCAGATAATTCCTGAATTAATGTTTCCAAATTATCCACAATTTCTGAAGAGAAGTCGTTTTCAGATATTACCCGCCGGATAATATCTGGCATCCGTTGAGTTAGGGTGAAATGGGCGAAAGAGCCTTCCTTTGACATCATCAGTGGTGGCGGAATGGATATTCCAAGCTGTCGCGATTGAGTTAGCAGAACGTTTTCCGGTTCCAGCACAGACTTACCTTGTGGGATTTTTTTTGATTCTACTGCAATCGCGATTTCTTCCTCAGCCTTGTTTGGCGATTATTCCTGATGGCAGAACTCACTTATGGGTAAATGTGCTTAAACTATATTTATATTAAGAATAGTAACAGATACTTGCATAAGGCAGGAATCTGTTAAGTCATATTCGCCTGAGGAGTAACATCAGTGACATCACGCCTACAAATCGCTCAAACTGTTGAAGAATCGTTAATTGCAGCATTTTTCCAGAAATCAGCAGGTGACTGGCGCTCGGAGCGTCGATACTACACGCTGCCCGAAGGAGATACAAAGGAAGTGGTGTCGCTAATCAACATTCGTTTTTTAGAGGAAGGCTGTGAGGAACTTCTTCAAAAA
>CADCTM010000727.1 GCA_902805485.1 uncultured Coleofasciculus sp.
TAGCTATACCAGTTAAAAATCGCTCATGTTCGGTTGATGGTAAAAATTTTACTCAAGTCCAAAAATTAGAAATTCCAGACTCCGGTTTAATCTGGTTGACTGACAAAACTCAAGGGACAAAGCTGTAGGATCTGACTATAAATTCACGCTGTAACTGGTTTTGTAACTGCTTTTTTGAAGCGAAAGCTGGGTCTGGATCGAGTTGCCCTTGTAAAGCAATGGTAGGGAACAAATGCCATCCGTGATGAAATATTCCCTTGAACCAGTTCCAGCCGATTCGCAAATAGCTATTGCCGCGCTGCCAGTGACAATCAACTACTCTGCGTTTACCGCTGGATACAACCTGTTGCCCTTGCACCGTTAATAGGAGTGTGGCAATCGCTAGAACAAAACAGAGCCGAGATAGTGCTACAACTGAGCGTATTTCTGAGCGTTCCAGTTGAAAGCCGTTGGATTTCTCATCCAGCAGTTCTTCTTCAATTTGAAAACGGCTGCTATACTCGCGGAATGTCTGCAACGTGGCGGGTTCATTGGTAGCAACCAACCACTGCTGCCCAGAGATCGGATCGCGTCCAATAGCAAGATTAAGCGCATATAGAGGCTTTGTTTTGGTTAATGTTATTCCCTGTAAGAGCAGCACTTTTCCGGTTGGCAAGTGATACTGGTTAAGTTGTTTCCAGCCTTTACCCGGTCGATGAATCCAAGTGCTACTTTTGACGCGGATGCGGAAGTTCCAATGCAATTGGTCACGTAGGTAGCGCATCAGTTGAACATCAGCAAAGCCTCGGTCTGCTAGAAAACATACTGAAACACCCGCCGGTACAAGTTTAGCAGCGCGTTTGAGCATCGCTTGGTAAACGCTAAATCGAACGCTACTACTATGATGTTGAACTACTCGCCACACTAATGGCACTGCCCGCCCTCGGTACTGCACGGATAGCCGAATCAGGCAATACTTGTCCCACAACATTGAAGTGTCTTCAATGAGCGTGATAGTTGAGGCTCCCCAATTAGCTAACGCTTGCTGAATCAACGGACTGTAGAGCTTGTGGACATTAATTCGAGGGTTATGCAACCAACGGCTGAATCGTCGTTGATGGCTTTGAGCAAACTTGGCGCGAGTACGACTGTAGATTGTCCATTTCGGTAAATTGATACATTCGGCGAAAATGACACCAATCACCATCCAGATCAGCGTTTGTAGATGGCGTTGATCTGCCCAAGCAGCGGATTGACCTAGCAGGGTTTGCAGTTGATTATAAAGACGGGAGGTTTTCATCGGTGAACTGTTCAAGTGTGGTAACTTTTACAGTAAGCCAGAAATGCCCTCATACCGAGGGTTTAGCCTCCCTTCAATTCCAGTTTTGTCAGTCAATCAGCCAAGTAAGTCAACAAGCAATATCACAAAGATTTTTAACATTCCCAGCAGTTTTGTTTGAAAAAGTATTCAAGCAATTATTA
>CADCTM010000728.1 GCA_902805485.1 uncultured Coleofasciculus sp.
CCAAAGGTTGCCGCGCCGTCGCCTCCAGTATCCGCCCTTCTTCTGCCTCAAAATCCAGTACAGGTTCTATCCCCAAGGGAGACGTTGCCATAAAGAAGACATTCAGCGCTCGATTGGCGGGTTCTCCCTCAAGGGTCAATTTCTTTGTATCCGATGATACCCATCGCACTGGGACAACCGCAGGCATTCGCGCCACGAGAAAACTATTGCCATCGTGCAGCACTTCCCAAGGCAGATGAGCCAGACTTTCTGCTGCCGCGATCGCTAAAATTAAGCTTTCTCCCGGATGCTGCTGCATTGTCTGAGAGAGAAGGCGATCGCTTCCATCCAACCAGTTATACAGCTTCTGCCCAGTTATGGTGTAATCTACCGCCAAGCGGACGTAGTAGTCTTGTTCGGCTAACTGGATTAGGTCGGCAATTTCCCCTAGAGGAAGCGATCGCTTCTCATACTGATTGGGATTGTTAAAAAAATAACGCAGCTCTACATAATTCTCCGCGACGGGCTTGAGGTCGAGGTGGAGCGTTTTCACGGTGACGGCTTCACTCTTCGTCTAGAATTTGCTTGATTTGCTCAAGTGTGGCATTCTCCAGCAGCAATCGCCTACCGTTGCGTCCCTGAATTAGCACCTTCTCAATCTTTTTGCCAGATTTACCTTTTTTATATTCCTTGTACCACTTGCGAATTTGTTCAGCAGCAGCCAAGGTACCGCCGACAATGGCAATAATAGTACCGATTGTTACTAGAGTGCCTTCTCTCTCCGCTTCCCCCTCAGTTTCCCAATTTCCCTCTAATCCAGAAGTTGAGAATAATTCTTCTGTTGCCGCAACTGCATCTTGTCCTTGAATCTCGACTTGAATATCTGCCATGCTTCTTATGTAGCAACTCATCCAGCCAGATTGTAACGGCTATAAAAACCAAGGGCGATCCTGTGGATCGCCCTCGATACTCAAGCTTTTAAGCGATTAAACTAGCTTTCCCACTTTTCGGCCATGATTTCAGCCAAATCCACAACGCGCTGAGAGTAACCCCACTCGTTGTCATACCAAGCGACGACCTTGACCATATCACCACCCATGACCATTGTCAGGCTAGAGTCCACGATCGAAGACGCATCATGACCTTTATAGTCGGAGGAAACCAAGGGCAGGTCACTGTATGCCAAAATGCCTTTGAGTGAACCTTCTGCGGCTTCCTTCAAAACGGCATTTACCTGTTCAGCGATTGTGCTTTTCTCGACATTAACCACCAAATCAACCACAGATACGTTAGGTGTTGGTACGCGCAGGGCGATACCATTGAGCTTACCTTTCAGTTCTGGCAGGACTAAACCGACTGCTTTCGCTGCCCCTGTGCTGGTTGGCACAATATTCATCGCGGCTGCCCGTGCCCGACGAACATCGCGGTGGCTGGCATCCAGAAGGCGCTGGTCGCCTGTATAGCTGTGGGTGGTGGTCATTGTCCCTTTAATGATGCCGAAGTTCTCTTGTAGCACTTTGGCGAAGGGAGAGAGACAGTTGGTTGTACAGCTAGCATTACTCACAATGTCATGCTTCTGGTGATCGTACTGCTCAGAATTGACCCCGACCACAAACGTAGCAACATCATCCCCTTTAGCTGGCGCTGTAATCATCACCTTTTTCGCACCAGCAGTTTGATGCTTGGAGGCGCCTTCTCGGCTGATGAAAACGCCTGTTGATTCGATTACCAGGTCAACTCCCCAGTCAGCCCAAGGCAAGTTCAGTGGGTTGCGATCGGATACACATTTGATTGTTTTGCCATTGACTATAATCGAGTTATCATCAGCGCTGATATCCGCCTTCAACGTCCCCAACATGGTGTCGTATTTCAGTAGATGCGCGTTGGTTCTGGGGTCGGAAGTGTCATTGAGACCCACTAAATCGATCTGACTATTCTCACGGGTTAACCAACATCTCAGAAAATTCCGACCGATGCGCCCAAACCCGTTGATCGCTACTCTAATCACTGCGTCTTGCCCTCTGTTTTGAAGCTCAGTAAAGATGTTCTTAATGACCCAGATCATATCGCAAAGGCTGGAATTTTCTAAGTTGTAATTGGTTAAGGAATTGGAAGTCATGGGTCTAAAATCGGGAATAATCACGGTTTTACAGGGCTGCAACGCTGCCAATCGCTTTATTGATCCCGGCTTGCGTAAAGGTTGTGAGTTGTAATATAAGTTCGGACAGCTTCTGGAACCAAGTCACGAATCGAGCGACCACTGCGGCAATATTGACGAATCAAACTGGATGAAATGCTCACCTCCGGCATCTGTAGCATCTGCCAGCGAATTGTAATGTCTTGCCGTGCTAGCTGCCTCACGACTTGTTGACAGCAGTTCAATGGGGTTTCTATCCCCTCCTGAGGGCTGTTTGTTGTTGTCGCAACGGCTAAAGGACGCGGTGCGACTAACCAGTCACAGGCGGGAATGAGTTTTTCTCGGCAATACCAACGTGGCAATGTCTGGAAGGCGTCTCGACCAATAATCCAGTACCAATGATGGTCAGGGTAAACATCTTGAAGGTTTTTTAAAGTTGTAATGGCGTAATCAGTGGCGCAGGATGCCGTTTCTAATGGCGAGAGGACAAAGGCTGGATAATTGGCGATCGCTTGTTCTACCATTAAGCGCCGATGCTCATACGCTAATCCGCGTTTATGAGGAGGATGACGAGTGGGTATCCAAATTACCTGATCTAGATTAAGCTGGCTCCAGGCAGTCTCAGCGACAATTAAATGTCCCCAGTGAAGGGGATCGAACGTGCCGCCAAAAATTGCCATTTGTCCCATATTTTCGGATTTCTGGATTGATGCTTCAAAGCTTGAGCCAACTGAATAAGAAACTTTGTCGGACTTCAACCGGAAATGGCATTTTGCCGCGATGCCCAAAGCCCTTGTTTGTTAACGACTAAAACTAGAGTGTTAGGCAGATAGTCCTAAAGTCTCCGGATTGTGAATGATTCTTGATGTTTAATAGTGAAAACCGTCTACAGATAGGAAAAATTTGCTCTTTGGTAACACAATCTGGAGGGCAAGTCTACCGATTCTGTGAAAATTCTGATAAATGTCTATGTTAGCTATATCTTGAAAAATCAATTCTTGATATGATAGCGCGTGTCATAGGCAGGCTCAGGCTTGTGTGGTGTGGTGTGTAAGGAGTTAAGATGCCGAATACTGTTGATTTTAGTGGGAAGCCATTTCATTTCATCGGCATTGGTGGAATTGGAATGTCAGCCCTAGCCTATGTTCTTGCCAAGCGTCAACTCCCTGTATCTGGGTCAGACATTCGCTCAACGCATATTACTCAGCGCTTGGAAGCTGTAGGTGCTCATCTTTTTGGAGACCAAGATGCGACTAATTTAGAATTTTTTCGCTCAACAACTGAGTCAGCTTATCGAGGAATACCAAAAGCGCTTGGCATTAGCTCGACGCGGGAAATCGCTTCTGGCTCAACGTCAAACTCACCGCCACCTAAAGAAAAACAAGCATCGAGTTTGCCCCAAGTTATATGTTCGACTGCAATTAATCAAGTTAATTCCGAGTATCAGGCTGCTCTAGAGCGGGGTTATCCAATTTTTCATCGCTCGGATTTACTTGCCGCTTTGATTCAGGATTACCACAGTGTTGCTGTTGCTGGGACTCATGGCAAAACAACAACGAGTAGTTTAATTGGGTATGTACTGTTGCAGGCAGGTCTAGATCCGACGATTGTGGTGGGAGGCGAGGTCGATGCTTGGGGTGGTAATGCTCGGTTAGGTGATGGACCGATTTTGGTTGCCGAAGCGGATGAGTCGGATGGCTCTTTAGCGAAGCTTTCCCCGAAAATTGGAGTGATTACGAATATTGAGCTGGATCATCCAGACCATTATGAAAGTCTGGAAGAGGTGATCGAAATCTTCCAAACCTTTGCTAGTCGCTGTCAAATATTGATCGGTTGTCTTGATTGTGAAACTTTGCGATCGCACTTAAAGCCGACAATTACCTATAGCCTCCACAGAGATAGTGGAGCTGACTATAGCGTTGATAGTGTAACTTATGAGGCGGATGGCACGACGGCCCAAGTTTGGGAGCGTGATCAAGTTTTAGGCGAACTGCATCTCAAGTTGCTAGGTAAACATAATCTCAGCAATGCTCTGGCTGCGGTAGCAGTTGGGCGACATCTGGGTTTGGGGTTTGATGTCATCCAGTCAGCAATAGCCACGTTTGAAGGGGCAAAACGCCGCTTTGAGCTTCGGGGCAAATGCAATGATATTTCGTTTGTCGATGACTATGCTCATCACCCCAGTGAGGTTCAGGCAACTCTTTCCGGGGCACGCTTAAAGGTCGAGGCGCCACGACGACTGATTGCAATTTTCCAGCCCCACCGCTACAGCCGTACCTTGACATTTTTAGCAGAATTTGCTAAAGCGTTTGGTGATGCTGACATGGTAGTGATTACTGACATTTACAGCGCTGGCGAACCGAATTTAGGAGTAATTACGGGCGAACAAGTTCGAGAAGCGATCGCCGTTCATCACGAACAGGTTTACTACAAGCCAACGCTTTTGTCAGTTTCCGAATTTTTAACCCAAACCCTGCGCCCTGGAGACTTTGCACTCTTTTTGGGAGCCGGTAATCTCAATCAAATTATTCCCCAAGTCATGGACTTCTACCAACAGGCGGACATTGACTCGTCGATAAAACTGAGCCAAAAGTCCTAAGTTTCTTCGCCCACTGGCGAGAACACAATCTTTGAGAACAACGTTCTTGCCCTAAATCAATCGGCATTCTTTTTAACGTGAATTAATATGACCCTGTCCTATGACCCCCCTAGCGTCAGTAACGCAGATAACCCAAAAAAGACACTTTATAAACCCCAAATAACCCTGCCCGGAACAGATTGCCCACTCCGGGCAGACGCTCCTTTAGCCAGTCTGACCTCGTTTCGCGTTGGCGGACCTGCGGAGTGGTATGTGGCGCCCCGACGCTTAGAAGACCTACAAGCGAGTTTTGAGTGGGCAAAGTCCCAAGGTTTACCCCTGACATTGTTGGGCGCGGGTTCTAATCTATTGGTTAGCGATCGCGGTTTACCCGGTTTAGTGATCTGTACTCGTCATCTGCGCCAAACTCAATTTGATCCCGATACCGGAACCGTTACAGCGGGCGCTGGTGAACCAATTGCCCGTCTAGCATGGCAAGCGGCAGAACGCGGCTGGCAAGGACTAGAGTGGGCAGTCGGCATCCCCGGTACCGTAGGCGGCGCCGTCGTGATGAATGCAGGCGCCCATAAAAGCTGCACCGCAGACATTTTAGTTAATGTCCAAACCCTCTCACCAGAGGGAATTATTGAGCAATTAACGCCCGTTGACTTAGGCTTTAGTTATCGCACCTCTAGTTTGCAAGGAAGCCAGCGCCTGCTTACTCAAGCCACCTTTAAGTTAAAACCAGGTGCCCAACCCAAACAAGTAGTAAGTGATACCACGAAACATCTAGAAGAGCGTCGGCGCTGTCAACCCTATCACTTACCCAGTTGTGGTAGTGTTTTTCGTAATCCAGAATCCCATGCGGCAGCTTGGTTAATTGAACAAATTGGTCTGAAAGGATACAAAATTGGCGGCGCCCAAGTCGCGGAACGCCATGCCAACTTCATCCTAAACTGTGGCGGAGCCAAAGCCAGCGATATCTTCCAGATCATCCGCCACGTCCAGATGCAAGTAGAACATCACTGGTCGCTGTGTTTAGAACCAGAAGTGAGAATCTTAGGAGAGTTTCCATCGGTTTAGCGCGGTCGAACAGACCTGAGCAATACTAAGATGAAGACTTAGCATCGATATACCCATCATTCTTCAGATAGAGTCAAGCATTTATGACAAAAGGACAAGGATTTGGCTTTGGTTTAGGCAAAATGAAAGAACTTGCCGAGGCGTTCAAAAAAGCTCAAGAAGTTCAACAAGGTGCCAAGCAACTCCAAGAAGAACTGGAGCAAATGGAAATTGAAGGAACCTCCGGCGAGGGCACCGTTAAGGTTGTTCTGAGCGGCAATCAGGAACCTCTGCGAGTCGTGATTTCCGGCGATGCAATGGCTCAGGGAGCAGAAGCGCTTTCTGAACTCGTGACACTGGCGATGCAAGATGCCTACGAAAAGTCCACCGCCACCATGCGAGAACGCATGGAAGAACTTACCAGTGGGCTAAATCTTCCAGGAATGTAATCATTCAGGACAACGGAAGTAAAAGGTAAAAGGTAAAAAGTCAAAAGACAAACGATTTGCTTTTGACTTTTGCCTTATTTTGGAGGCTTCGGCGGTGCTACCTGCAACTTCGGCAAACTGGTGATCACCCGATAAAACCGTTCGGATAGGGCGGCATTTGCATCTTTTGACAAGTGAACAGCATCAGAAAAAGCGGTCTTACCTTTAGGAAGCTCGTCATCAAGCTTATAAAAATTCAGGGCTTTTACATTCTTAGGAAACGCCTTTTGGAGCTTCTGACTCGCTTGTACCAATTCTCCATAGCCGCTCTTCACCTGCTGCGTGTAAACAGGCCCTAGTTCTTTGAGAATTTCCTGTTCCTTTGGTAAAAGCTTTTTGGTATCGCGACCCGTAATTTCTGGTTGAACAGCAACAACTAAAGGAATTCCCGCCCCCGCTGTCAGCGTTACAAGTTGCTTTTGGTACTTCCGATAGCGTGCAACCCGGCGTTCCAGTTCAGCCGGGTCAGTGGGGAGGTGTTCAGAAAGTGATTTTGTCTCCTCTGTTGCCACCAAACTCAGCTCACTCAGCGAGGGCTTTGGATGTAGGAGCCAGTATT
Organism: uncultured Coleofasciculus sp.; assembly: GCA_902805485.1. Taxonomy (GTDB): domain Bacteria; phylum Cyanobacteriota; class Cyanobacteriia; order Cyanobacteriales; family Coleofasciculaceae; genus CADCTM01. The sequence goes on from CADCTM010000728.1 coordinate 6,804, forward strand.
GTATCGCTTTGACTAAATACGTGCTACTGAATGCTTGCTTCAACTGTAGGCTGAGGTAAGTCCAGAAATGCCCTGGTGCGTTGTTTAGGAATGCTTCGGTATGGGGGATATCTACTTGCGCTTTGTTGCTGGGCAGCATCAAGTCAGCATAGCCATCCAAAACCACGATCGCATCTGGGCGATAAGGCATAACCTGGAGGGCTAACTGAGCCAGTGTATTGCCAGAAGCATAACCCGGTACAGCGGCATTAATCACGCGATACTGCCCCTCTCGCATCCGTAACGGTAGCGTCATTACCTTATCCAGTTCCGATTTAAAGTAAGGCAAAGTTGCCGGACGATACTTTTCTGGAGAACGTTTCTGCTGTGCCACCCGTTCGTTAAGACGCGCTTCCAGCAAACTGGCTAAAGTCGCTTGGTTATTTTCATTCCATTGACCAAAAGCCGTAGAACCACCCAAAAGAAAAACTCGAATTTCATTTTTGGGTTTGCTGAGGGGAAGCGGGTTGTCGTCGCGGAACCCCTGTTCATTAATACGCCAGACATTGCTCTTTTGGTTCCCAACTAAGCTGTAGCCTACAGCTTGATGCCTTTGCACACCCAGACGCCCACGAGCTGATAAACCATCGTAGGGTTGTTGATTTTGACCTAAGTATTTAAGGCAATAATCGGTAACAATCGTTGGGACGCCTTCATAGGCTGTCAATTCCGCGCTTTTACCCGTCACACCAACAACAATTCGAGTTAATAATTCTAGGAGAATCAAGGCTACGGGAATAGCCGCAAGGAACACCAGAAGCGGCAAGCGTTGGCGGTTTTTTCGGTAGGTGCGGCGGCGCGACTTGAACATCAAATACTTTCCTGAAGTCACCATTGAATTGGATAGGTATCCCTTCATAGCTAAAAGGTTAATAGAATTACCGATGGGCTTTTGTTCAAATAGACAATGCCAGCGATTGAGCCTAACTCAGGCATCCGTTATCTCATCCTACGGGAGGCTTTGGACAGCTTCGTTGCTAAACTTAACAATATCGTCGTGTCGGGATTAATTATTAAAAATCTCAAACTTATAAAGTTTAATGATTAATTACGTCCGCTTGTCGGCGGCGCTGTTGACTCAGCCGTCGTTGTTTTTCAACCGTATCCGAAGCCCTAATAATATGCCGAAGTCCTACAAATTACTCTTTGTCTGCCTTGGTAATATCTGCCGTTCTCCGTCTGCCGAGAATATTATGAATCACTTAATTGAACAAGCAGGTATGAGTGAGAAAATTAGCTGCGATTCGGCAGGGACGGGGGGTTATCATATTGGTGCAGCTCCCGATCGCCGTATGACAGCAGCCGCAGAACGTCGTGGCATAACGCTCAAAGGTCAAGCGCGGCAGTTTCACAAGTCTGATTTTGAAAAGTTTGACCTAATTTTGGCAATGGATCGAGATAACTATCAGGATATTCTCTCTCTTGATCCAGGTGGAAAGTATCAGGATAAGGTAAAGTTAATGTGCGATTTTGCCACCCATCACCGTGAGAAAGAAGTACCTGACCCTTACTATGGCGGCACCGAAGGATTTGATAACGTGATTGATTTATTGTTGGACGCTTGTGAGGGCTTGCTGCACTATGTTGTCAAGGCTGATGCCTAGCTTAAGAAAGAATAGCGATCGCCTTCTGACTCACTGTTGCCCTAAAGTAAATTTAAACAATCCATAAACGCGAGCTAACCTTTAGCCTAGAAGATAGTAGTTAAGTTGCCTA
>CADCTM010000729.1 GCA_902805485.1 uncultured Coleofasciculus sp.
CTTGGTTTCTAAGTAAATTTAATATTCCTGGTGACTGTACCACAAATCAAAAAAAAAGTCTACTTGTGGATAAATAACTTAGCTTCTTTTTGGTTTTTTATAACAGCACACAAGGCGTTGCACAAATAAGTAATAATTTAAGCAGCTTGAGAAATACTCCTGTACTTTAGGCAATGAAGTCGCAAGCGCAGCGATGCCTTCAAAATCTCAGAAGACTTTGAGCAACAAAAAGTTTTACGAGGTAGGCGACCCAAATTAATGTCTCAATCATGTACTTTCATCTTTTAACACGAGTCATGTAAGCTTTACCACGGAATCTGGCGCAATTTCAATAAACATTTAGATAAGCCAAAATTGCTGCTCAGTAATCTGATCGGAGTCAGTGTTCATCAGCGGTGTAGCGGTTGCGGCTCTTACGGATTATCTAACGCATGATATAAAGTAGTGAAACTAAACACTGTTAAAAAAAATGACAACCAATTTGTGTTTAGCCAACAACGCCGAGACAAAGGTTGCGAGTAAAATAATTGCAAGAGCTACACCGCCGACAGCTCATCGCTTAAATAATGAGTTCCCCCCAACCGCCAAAAACGATAATAGGTCAACTGACTCAAGCAGTCCAGACTATTCATGCGAAGGTAAACTTTCAGGCACTAGCACTCAAGCCTAATGCCAGAGTGCCAGAACTATGGGTACAAGATGCCGGTGCGGATAAAGCCGAGATTTATCCCCTACTAGGCGATCGCTATTTACTAGGACGCAGTTCCAAATCCTGCGATATCGTTGTCCGTAATCCAGTCGTCAGTCAGGTTCATCTCGCCCTAGAGCGATACGGACGGAAGGGGACAAACTTTATTATCAAAGACGAAAACTCAACCAACGGCATTTACCGAGGCAAACGCCGCCTCGAATCCTTAATCCTACGCCACGGAGATGTCCTCACGATTGGACCACCCGAACTTGCCGCCGCCGTCCGGCTTCAATACCATAACCCGCCCCCGTGGTACATCAAAGCAGCTCGCTACATTCTTTATGGGATCGGTGGACTAATCGCCTTAATTGTACTAATCATCGCCCTTGAGTCGCTCAAAGTCCCCGTACGACCCTTACCATTAGGCGTCCAAGGACCAGTTGTCGTCTATTCAAGCGAACAAACACCCCTACGGCAACCTAGAACAACCGCCCACAGAGAACTAAACCGCTTATCAGACTTTTCTCCCTTCCTCCCGCAAGCAGTAATAGCTTCAGAAGACAGCCGCTTTTACTGGCACTTTGGCGTAGACCCTTATGGTATTGCACGGGCATTAGTAACCAACATTATCGGCGGGAAAATTAGTCAAGGCGCTAGTACATTAACCCAACAAGTAGCACGGAGTTTGTTTCCGGAGTATGTGGGGCGAGAAGATAGTTCCGGGCGAAAACTGCGGGAAGCCGTGGTTGCGATGAAATTAGAGACGTTCTACAGTAAAAACGAGATCTTAAAAACCTATTTAAACCGCGTCTACTTAGGGATTGAAGCGTACGGGTTTGAAGATGCAGCGCAGTTTTACTTCGACAAATCAGCCAGGAATTTAAGTATTTCAGAAGCGGCAACATTGGTGGCAATTTTACCCGCCCCCAATCGTTATAACCCGATTCAGGACTATAAAACAGCCTCGCAACTGCGCGATCGCGTTATTAGTCGGATGCGGTCATTAGGCATGATCAGCGATCAACAAGCCAACGAAGCAAGGCGATCGCGAATTGAAGTTAGTCCAAAAGCCCGTGAGTTCCTTTCCAGTACAAAAGCGCCCTACTTCTACAGCTACGTCTTCGACGAACTGCGTGCCTTACTCGGAGACGATTTAGCTCAAGAAGGTAATTTTATCGTCGAAACCGCCCTAAATCTTAAAGCCCAGACACAGGCAGACTTGGCTCTGCGGAACTCGGTCTACACTCAAGGAGCAAGCCTCGGCTACTCCCAAGGGGCGCTAGTTACCCTAGACAGCAGCAGCGGTGAAATCATTGCCCTTGTCGGTGGCGTAGACTACAAACAAAGCCAGTTTAATCGGGCGACACAGGGACTGCTACAGCCCGGTTCAACCTTCAAAATCTTTCCCTACACAGCCGCAATTGAAAAAGGCATCCCACCCAGCCAAGCTTATTCCTGTGCGCCATTAACCTGGCAAAATCAAAGCTTTCGCAGTTGCGAACGCGCAGGTTCCGGCAGTGTCAGTATGTACACAGGAATTGCCCTATCAGAAAATGCGATCGCCTTGCGCGTTGCCAGAGAAGTTGGTCTAGATAGTGTCGTACAGATGGCACGACGCCTCGGCGTCACCTCCAAACTTGAGCCTGTACCCGGCTTAGTCCTCGGTCAAAGCGAAGTTAGCCCCTTAGAGATGACCGGCGCATTTGGGGCATTAGCAAATCGTGGCGTCTTCAACCGCCCCCATGCGATTAAACGAATTTTAGACAGTAGTACTTGCAAAGATCTTAAAAATCTCCAAACCTGCCGCGTGATTTACTCCGACAAAACAGATAATGGAATGAATCGACCCGTGCTGTCAGCCGCTGTAGCCGACACAATGACCGAAATGCTTCAAGGGGTCGTCCAAGGCGGAACAGGTCGTGCAGCGGCTCTGGGATTAGGAGAGGCGGGTAAAACAGGGACAACTAACGATAACAAAGACCTCTGGTTTGTCGGCTACATTCCCAGCCGCCAACTCGTCACTGGCATCTGGCTAGGCAATGATAAACCCGCCGCGACTAGTGGCAGCAGTGGGCAAGCGGCTCAGTTGTGGAGTGCTTATATGCGTCAAGTTGTGCAATAAAATCTGTTGCGTGATTTTCGGCGTTGCACAAGGGAAAGCGTCGGGGCGAGTTTAGCCTTACCCTATATTCAAACCAACTCTTTGCTCGACAAAACCAGCCTAAAAGCTTTGTCTGTACCGAGAAGTTGAAAACTGCGGTAGTTTGTGGGCTAAAAAATTTTCGGGATCAGAGCTAACAACCTGGTATTTCGCCTACCCTCAAAATGGGGGCAATAAACCTTCAAGCATCAAGATTCTCAACAAAATACCCAAGTTGTTAGCTTTTCTCTATGCAAGTCTCTCCAAATATTGCCCAAACGACAACAGCATCGCCAGTCGAAACAATTGCCTTAGATGTCAGTGGCATGAAGTGTGCCGGGTGCGTCAGCGTTGTCGAACGCCAACTCAGTAAACAGCCCGGAGTCGTCGCCGCCCGTGTCAATCTGGTAACTGAGGTCGCAGTTGTTGAGTGTGAAGCAGGTAAGGTTAATCCAGCAATGCTCGCTCATGTCTTAACCTCCACAGGATTTCCCTCAGAAGCGCGTTCCCACAATAAGACAACCGCCTCCCAAGATACCCTGACCCCGGCGACGCGGCGCGAACAAGAAAATCGAGAGCAAGTCCAACAGTTGCTCATTGCGGCATTCCTAATTTTCCTCTCCACAACCGGACATATTGGTCATTGGTTAGGTGCCCCCCTGTTGCCTGTGTTGAGCAATATCTGGTTTCATTGGGGACTAGCAACATTAGCATTGCTCGGTCCAGGGCGCGGGATTTTAGTAGATGGGTGGCGGGGACTGTGGCATCAAGCGCCCAATATGAACACCTTAGTGGGCTTGGGAACACTTACAGCCTATACCACCAGTTGTGTGGCGCTGCTTTTCCCCCAACTGGGATGGGAATGCTTTTTTGATGAACCCGTAATGTTGTTGGGTTTCATTCTCTTGGGGCGTACCTTAGAGCAACGGGCGAGGGCGAGAGCAACAGCGGCGATGAAGTCATTACTCGCCCTTCAACCCCAGGTAGCGCGTTTAATTGGACAATCAAAAACCGCCTCTGTTACTGAACAAGTAGGAATTGAAATTCCGGTTGAGCAAGTGCGGGTGGGCGAGTGGTTGCGAGTCTTGCCAGGGGAAAAAATCCCTGTAGATGGTGAGGTAATTTCCGGTCAAACTGTAGTGGATGAGTCGCTGTTGACTGGCGAAGCTTTACCCGTACTCAAGCAACCAGGAGAGGCGGTTACGGCAGGAACATTAAATCAGTCAGGAGCGATTATCATGACAGCGACTCGCACCGGGGAAGATACAACTCTTTCAAAGATTGTCGCATTGGTAGAAGATGCCCAAACTCGCAAAGCACCCGTCCAGCAGTTGGCGGATACAGTGGCGGGATACTTTACTTATGCAGTTTTAGCGATCGCTTTTTTGACATTTTTATTTTGGTACGTTGCAGGGACAAAAATTTGGCCTCATGTCTTGTTACCAATGACACCGACTGAAGGTCATCAAATGATGTCTATGCCAATGGTTCATCAGACATCTGGGTTGCTTTTAAGCTTAAAATTAGCGATCGCGGTTTTAGTAATTGCTTGTCCCTGTGCTTTAGGTTTAGCTACACCCACGGCAATTTTAGTCGGCACTAGTCTGGGTGCGGAACGGGGTTTATTAATCAAAGGTGGCGACATTTTAGAGCGCGTCCATCAGCTAGACACGATCGTCTTTGACAAAACTGGTACTCTAACTAGCGGTCAACCCAGCGTTACTGACTGTTTGCCAATTTCTGAATTCGGGTTGCTCGATTGTCATCAATCTGAGTGCCAACAGCAAAGCCTCACCCCAGCAAAATTATTACAACTAGCCGCTACCGTAGAAAGTGGCACATCTCATCCCTTGGCAGCGGCAATTCTCAGTGCCGCCCAACAGCAAGAGTTACCGATTTTAAACGCTCAAGATTTTCACACTCAACCGGGATTAGGAATATCAGCACGGGTAGAAAATCGCTTCGTGTTGCTGGGTAATCAAGAGTGGTTGAGTCAGCATGGGGTGACAATTAATGATCCCCAGCAGCAGATTCAGGCATTAGTAGATGCGGGAAAAACCGTAGTTTATCTGGCAACGGACGGTTTTGTTGCTGGGGTAATTGCCGTTACTGATATCCTGAGAGCAGACGCCCAAGAAACCGTACAACGCCTCAAGGTAATGGGTTTAAGGGTAATACTACTGACAGGCGACCAACAGTCCGCAGCGGTAGCGGTGGCTGGACAACTGGAGCTTGAGGCAAGTGATGTAATTGCTGGAGTGCGACCGGAAGGGAAGGCAAAAGCGATCGCAGATTTACAAGCTCAAGGACGGCGTGTGGCAATGGTCGGAGATGGAATTAATGATAGTCCGGCACTGGCACAAGCTGATGTTGGTATTTCTTTGCAAGCCAGCACCGATGTCGCGGTAGAAACGGCTGGAATTATATTAATGCGCGATCGCTTACTCGATGTTGTTGAATCAATTGAACTTTCACGCGCCACCTTCAACAAAATTCGGCAAAACCTCTTTTGGGCTTTTGGTTACAACATCCTCGGCATTCCAGCAGCAGCAGGGATGCTTCTTCCCGCATTTGGCATAATTCTCAGTCCGGCAGCGGCAGGCGCCTTGATGGCTTTCAGTTCTGTTAGTGTTGTAACTAACTCGCTTTTACTCCGTCGTGCTTTTAAAGCCCAAAACTAAATTTTCCTCAAGGCGCTGTCTCAAGACTGACGCCAGCACTGAACAACAAGTTTAATTAATTCTTAATCTTTAATCCTTCTCACACCCGAAATTTGAGCAAAAAGCATCAGGAAGCAGTCAAACTTGCCCTGATGCCACTCTCGTCCTGAACCAATATGCCACAATAGGTGATGACACATTCTCAAGACCAGATATAGTCAGGGAGTTTTACTAATTTTGCCCCTCTTTAAGTTCAGTAAAATTATCACCAAGGAATTTATTCACTCTGTTCCACAAATGCTTATGATTATTAGTTGAGGGGACGCGCGATTGAGGGTCGGCAATCAGGGTACTATTCATAACATCCAGGAAAGCTGGTTAAAAGGTGTGGCAATGTGAATAAGTAAGAGCGTTTTCCTGACCTAACTTGCACTCTTTATCACGATTTTTAGATGGCTGCACAACAAAATCCAAACCATTTATTGATTATCGAAGACGACCGGGGACGTAAGGAATTTCCCTTACGAGAGCCTGTCTATTCGATTGGCAGAGACCCAAAGTGTGATATACGTCTATTTTCACAGTTTGTTTCTCGTCGTCACGCGACTTTAGTCCGACGGCATCGTGAAGACGGTAGCCTCTATTACCGAATTGTCGATGGTAATCTCAAAGGCAAACCGAGTGCCAATGGACTATTGATTAATGGAAAAAAACTTCAAGCCCACGATCTCCAAGATGAGGATGAGGTCGTGTTTGGGCCACAGGTAAGTGCGAGATATTATCTGCTGAAGCTGGAACCTGGTGCAACCGGTCCCCTAGATGAATTTGATATTACGTTAATTAGTCCTGGCATGATGATTGGCGAGCCAGACGAATAAAATGCTCGAAAGTGTAGTGCCACTTGAATTAAATTCAAGGGCAAGTTGGAAATTATCCAATTACACTTTCCACGAGTTGCCAATGGCGATTTTCAGCGACAGCTAGCTGCACCAGGTCAAACATTTGGCGGCAATGGTTGTCAACTTGAAGAGGCAACTCTTCGTTTTTGATCACAAAATTCATCCGCACTTCTTGCGCCGTCGCTATTGATTTGTCAATCAAGACTTCTACCGTCACTAACTTAGCAAAGGCAATATGTCCAGGAATTTCCCGTGCCATCAGGTAATCCCCAGTGTCATAGATAATATCAAAATTGCAAGATTGCAAGACCTCAATCAAGGAGTGTAGAAGGTGGTCGAGGGAAACTGCAATTGTAAAAGAACAGGTATAACGAGCCATATGTAACCCTGGGCCTGGTGATAGCTAGACCCTCTTATCATATCCAACCTATGTGGAAGGTCACGACAGCGAGAGTCTCTTGTACAAACGGAGATTGAACTGTAATCAGCTACCAGCATCTTAACGGTTCATCAGGATAAAGGTTATCAGAAAACTGTATCCTATATTGCGAATGTGCTCTTTGAAAGAGGCTCTTCGTGCTTAAGCTAAGGATTGGGAATGACGGGGAAGCTGATTGTATTTGAAGGAGTTGAAGGCAGCGGTAAGACAACCCAACTGCAACGCTGCTTAGATTGGCTAAAGTGTGAGGGCGGTAAGGAAAGGCTCGTGGTTGTCACCAGGGAACCGGGAGGAACTTCATTAGGTTCGGGTTTGCGCCAACTGTTGTTGGAGGATCGCCATCCGATTCAAGACCGAGCCGAACTTTTGCTGTATGCTGCCGATCGGGCACAGCACGTTGAAGAATTGCTTAAACCACAGTTGGCGATGGGTGCAATTATTTTATGCGATCGCTATACAGACTCCACTGTGGCTTACCAAGGTTACGGTCGCGGACTCTCATACGATTTAATTGCACAACTCAATCAAATTGCCACTGACGGGCTGGAAGCACAGATTACCTTATGGTTAGACGTTGATGCTGAAATTGGCTTGCAACGGGCAAGGGCAAGGGGAGTGGCTGACCGCATTGAGCAAGCTGACATCGCTTTTCATAAACGAGTACAGCAGGGATTTACTCAATTAGCAATATCCCATCCCCAACGCATTGTCAGGATTGATGCCAACAAGAGCGAGGACGAGGTGCATTTGGCAGTTCAGGCAATTTTGCGGCAACGGTTAAGTTCATGGTTTTAGACGCTTTTAAGACCCTTGTTGGGCAACACCAGGCGATCGCCTTATTGCAAGGAGCGATCGCTTCCGGGCGCATTGCCCCAGCATATCTGTTCGCTGGTTCCCCTGGCATTGGTCGCAGTTTGGCGGCACGCGCATTTATCGAACAGTTGTTTTGTAAAGATCTCCCACCGGAAAAACAACCCTCCGTACAAAAACGCCTGCAACAAGGAAATCATCCCGATGTGTTGTGGGTTGAACCGACGTACCTCCACAACGGCACGCTTTTATCCGCAGCCGAAGCTGCCCAAAAAGGTCTGACTCGCAAGACACCGCCCCAAATCCGCTTAGAACAAATTCGGGAAATTGGTCAGTTTCTCGGTCGTTCCGCGCTACAAGCCGAGCGAAAAGTGGTGGTACTCCAGCAGGCAGAAACAATGGCAGAAGCGGCAGCAAATGGCTTACTGAAAACGCTAGAAGAACCAGGACGAGCAACGTTAATTTTGATTGCGCCCAGCGTTGAGTCGTTGTTGCCGACGCTAGTTTCTCGCTGCCAGCGGATTCCATTTCAACGGTTGGCGTCGGACAATATGGAAGCTGTATTGCGGAAAACAGGACATGACGAGATTTTGAAGTTGCCGTCTGTGTTAGCGATCGCTCAAGGTAGTCCAGGAGAAGCAATCGCAGCCTTCACGCAACTTCAAGAAATTCCTCCAGCGCTACTTGCCGAAGTGATTAAACTACCCAAAACACCCCGCAAGGCTTTGGAACTTGCCAAGGAAATTGATAAAACTTTGGACAGTGACGCTCAGTTGTGGTTGGTTGATTATCTCCAACATTGTTACTGGCAGCAATTTTTGGGAGGGAAGATTCATCAATCGCCTCTACAACAGTTAGAAAATGCCCGAAAATATTTGCTTGGCTATGCTCAACCTCGACTTGTT
>CADCTM010000730.1 GCA_902805485.1 uncultured Coleofasciculus sp.
TAGCTTGTAAGGTTAATCAGGCAATGCAGCAAGCATCAACGGCTTTACAGGCTCAAATAGCCACATTCAAGAGTGATATTGAACAACTACAGGCAGAGATTGAGGAGTGGGAGGAGCAGTTTAGCGATCGCGTTGAAGTTGCAGCCGATGCCAAGTTTCAGGTAGCCAAGAAAGCAGAGATACAAAAGATTTTTGATGAACATGACGCGATTACATCACAAGCAATGCAATTGTTTCAGGAGTTGCAGCAATGGGGTCAGAAGGTTGCACATGGACACCAAACCAAGCGAGAAATCATTCAGAATCTAGCACGGTCGTACAACGAGAACCTTCTAGAGTTTGGTGAAACTGTCAAGAAAGAACACTCAGCCTATCTCAGCCAGATTGAGCTACTAAATGAGAGAGTAGGACATTTGCAACAGAAACTAGGGGGTGATTTGCTTGAGCCTGAGTTGCTAGAGGTTGCTTACTCTGTTGAGGGTCGCATCGCTAATGATATCGCTAAGGAAGTGTTCACCACTCTACAGATTCCCTTGGCTGTGAAAGGCTACCACGCAAAAACAGACGGCTCTACAGATGTCGGCTATGGGTTTAGCCGTTCAATGGGGTCAGTTGCCCTTGTAGACGTTTTAAAGCGGCACTCAGAAGCGATTGCTAAGTCACTGCGGATTCACAAGATTACCAGCATTCGACAGCTTGAAATAGCCTCAAATATGATTGTGCTGACGTTCCGGCGTGAACCCGCGCTTAAGGATGATGCAGCAAAGCTACTAGCAGGCACTGCGGACGAATTTCTCAAATATGTGATTAGTCATCCAATCCGGTACAGATTGATTGCTGACCCTGGTGTTGGTAAAACTCCCACAACTGCGGTGATGTTGTCGGCAATTCTTAAAGAAGGTTGCCGCCGTGGGAATACAGCCAGAGGTAAGAAAGTTCCTCACACATTGGTATCAGTCAGCTATCCCGGCGCAATGTCGAGCTTAAAGGATAGTGATTATCCTCTTGAAAGATTCTTGAAATACGGCACGACTACAGCCGCAATCAAGAGCTTTGATGACGCTTTGGAAGATTGGCAATATCGTCAACAGAATATCAAATTTGCAGAGGAGTTTTTTCACATCCGAGTTTGGGATGAACTCGACAACACAATCAACTCAGCAGATGACCCGATGAGACTAAGTGAAGCTTTAAAGAAAGTATTAAAGCAAGGCGGTCATTCAAACATCGGTTGGATAGTTTCAGGTCAAAGCGTTATGACCTCTCAAATCAAAGGATTTAAGGATGATGACCGCTCACTATTCACTGAGATTATTATAGGCATTCCCAAAATAAGAATGTACGTTAAAAAGTACGCTCGTGGTAAGAACTCTGACGCTAATCTAGCCAAGCTAGAGCGCAATTTAGACGATTTAGAAGCCTACATAGAAGGTGTCAATGACCGCATAACAGATGA
>CADCTM010000731.1 GCA_902805485.1 uncultured Coleofasciculus sp.
GTTATGCGTTAACACTATCTAGGATGGGGTCAAAGATTATGCTAAATGAGGCTTTGGGCATCAGTTGCTTGAGTATCTGGAGGTGAGCTTCTGCCTCGTTGCGACGACGCAGGCGACCAACAACCATCGATTTTGCATCTGGCAGATGGCGGATAATGTACCAGGGATAGAGTCGATCTCTGTAACTCATGCACCCCTCCCTCTTGCTGCAACCCAAGTGAAATGAGGTGCAGGCGTTAAGAGCGGCTGCGGCATTGATATCATGGAATTTACCTCCAATTTATTTGGGGTTTGTGTGTAATCGCCCTGCGTCGTTCAAAACTTAGGGGCGATTACATTTGACTTTTGGGGTCATATTCGTCAAAGACTTATATAAGTCGGTTGTCAATAAGTATATGGGCTTAGTTAGGTTGCGAATTCGTGAGTATGCCAAAGAAAGAGGTTGGACAATAAAAGAAGTATCAGAGCGATCGGGGGTTGTTTATAGTACGCTCAGAACTTATGCTCGTTCTCCTGGATTAGCAACAGTTGACGTGACGGCGCTGCAAAAATTGGCTCGGACGTTTGATGTGATGATGGAAGACTTAATTGAAGTGGTGGAAGAGTAGGCACAATATTGTCCTAAAGACGTACCCTTTGGGAACGCTTGGAACGTCTGGACTGGAACTAGAGCGATCGCCATTTTGGTGAAAGTCGAGCAGAGCAACTGCACTTCTAGCACAATAGGAAGGGATATCAACTATCTTTGTGGCTATGTCTAAGCGCAAAAAGCACAATCTTCAATGGATTAAGGAAACCTTAGAGCTAAAAGAAGACCACAACTGGCAATCAAAGCCAGGAACGCGGATTTTTGTGGCAGGGCGAGGTGCCTTGCGCTTCGATGTCCCCCAAGATTGGCATTTTGAACCTGATAAAAAGTCATTCCGGTTTCTCGATAAGAAGCCGCCAAATGATGATTGTCGCTTAGAAGCTTCTTTTAATTTACTGCCGCCTGGTAATTGGGCAGAAGCGCCACTGGTTCAGCTATTAAAGCAGGTGATTCGAGATGAGGAGCGCAATATAATTGAGCGAGGCGAAATTGTTCAATTTAAGCGTCAAACTGCTCGCGTCGTTTGGACTCAAGTCAAATTTATTGACCCTCAAGAAAACCGCGAAGCTTTTTCCCGAATTTGTATTGGACTAGGTTCTGGAGTTCAATGCTTGATTACTTGTGACTACTGGGCGGATGATGCAGAACGGATAATTCCTGTATGGGATATGGTTATGGAGTCGTTGGTGCTGGGGTTGTATATCCGTGATCCGCGCACAGGACCGGCTTTACCGGATTAAATGGACTTAGATGATGCTTTGTCTTCGTGTACAAAGAGCGATCGGTTATGGATAACTTGCCAACCTGTTGCTTGAGTTGTTGCTTCAGATATGGGACAACTTCGACAGTTTCTGTGCGTTTGAATT
>CADCTM010000732.1 GCA_902805485.1 uncultured Coleofasciculus sp.
TTCGCTTTTAAATTTATACTTTCCTGCTACAGATATTCCCCCTCATGCTCGTGAGATGTTTGTCAAAGCGAGAGTGCGTTCTATTGTTGATGTTCCCAACCAACTCCTGACCTTAAATTCCCTAGATTCTCTGGATACAACTGGAGATCTCACCGTTGAGGACGTGCGAAACCAGGCACTTGAAGATATTCTTCAGCGTGCGGTCGATCCGTGTCATGTGGAATACTTAAATACCATGGGAGTGCAATCTTCTCTTGTTGTCCCAATTCTGCATAATCAAGAATTATGGGGATTTCTGGTTTCACATCATTCTCAACCCAAGGTTTTCTCCGCAGAAGAACTACAGATTGTTCAGATTTTAGCTGACCAAGTAGCGATCGCAATCTCTCAGTCTCACCTCCTTTCTCAAGCGCGAGAACGAGCGCGACAAGAAGCACTGATTAATCAAATCTCCACCCTCCTCCATTCTCCCCTACCCATACAGGAAATTCTGCAAATTGTTTTAGAAAAGATTGTCACATCTGTTAATGGTTCCGGTGGCAGACTTTATCTAAATTCTATTGGCGGACAATCTCAGGTAGAACTCTATACCTATGGTATCCAACCTGTATTATCTCAAGGAAGCCAAACGCTCCTGGAAGACTACCCATTTTGGCAGCAGTTGATGACTGTTGAAGGTCAAATTGCTCAGATGAGTGATACCGCTAACTCCCAAAATCCCACTCTAGACGCTGAGGATGAGGTTGTTATAGTTTCCCGTACGATAGCTCCCTGTGTCCAAGCACTCACCGATATTTATCAAGAACCGCACTTATTGGACACTGTGCCTATTTTCCGTCCTACCCCAATCCGTAGCTTGCTGGCTCTACCTCTAGTGTATGGCGATCAGTGCCTAGGAATCTTAAGTATTTTCCGCAATGAGGTTGACACCGATATCATTTGGGCGGGAAGATTTGATCCAGATGAGCGCCAGCAACGAGTCAGGCAATCGTTTGAAGCGTGGCGAGAACTGAAACTTGCTCAAGCTTGTGAGTGGGTGCATGAAGAAATTGAAATCCTCAGTGCTTTAGGAACTCATCTCACAATGGCAGTGCTGCAAACTCGACTTTATCAGTGCGAACATCAGCAGCGTATACTCGTTGAGATGCGAAACCAGGAACTCTTTAAGGCGCGTACTGTTGCAGAAGAAGCGACTCGCCTGAAATCAGATTTTTTGTCATCAACTAGTCATGAATTACGCACACCACTATCGGCAACCCTCAATTATCTAAAACTCCTCAAGGAAGGCTTTTATGATAATGAGGAAGAACTCAAAGAATACATCAACGTCGCCCATCAGTCAGCGGAAAATTTGGTGGCAATTATCAACGATGTTTTGGATATTGCCAAAATAGAAGCAGGTCGCATGAGTCTCAATCTGGAACTCATTGATTTCTCCTCATTATTGCA
>CADCTM010000733.1 GCA_902805485.1 uncultured Coleofasciculus sp.
CGATCCAGGAAACCTTTTGGGCTGCTCGCTTTGGCATGCTAGTCGATCAGTTTGGCATTCCCTGGATGATTAACTGCGACAAAGCGGCCTAACTTGATTTTTCGAGCTATTGCTCCCTATAGAACCCATTTGACATCTTTTTTTGTGATACTTGGCTTTGAGACAAGCTGTCATTCACGAGCCTACGATCCAGGCTGCTCAGTCAAGTCGGTTTTTGCTAGAGGAAGGAGAAAACCAGCTAGCTGCAAGGCTTTTGTCTTTAGGATTAGATCCCAAATAGGTTCTATAGAACCCATTTGACATCTCTAAGAAGCTGCCAGCCTCTTGATCATTAACCTAACAAAGCAAAGATTGAGTTTAGTGGTTGCATTCGCTAAGGTTCTCTCGTGATTCTTAACTAGAATCTTACAACGATCCATCCAAGCATTTGAACGCTCGCTTTCCCCACCGAGCAATGGCTGGAACAAATCCAGACTTCCCTGTTGCTGCCTTCTCTTGCCTAGATGGCTTGGTTGACAATTCAAACTTGATTTTCTTCATGATCTGAGGATACATCTTCTCTAATTCCTGTCTTAGATGCTCTGGGTGATAGCCATGATCTAACAAGAGGGTAATCTTAGGAATGTTCACAGGTTTTGCTCGGAAGTAGTCGATATTGTGCGTCAACATCTCAACCAGTCCCGCATCATCGGAGAGATTCGCGCTAGTACAGTGCGTGAAGAATGGAAACCCTAAGGTATCAACTGCCAGATGTCGTTTGATGCCATTTGTTGCCTTGTAGAAGCAAAACCCTTTAGACTCTAGGCTCGCATTACAGGTGTTCTGTACCGCTTGGGAATCAATGATAATTAGCGTTGTCCACTTGGCTTTTTTTTGACTTGTTCGCGCACTTGTCCATGTAAGACGCTCATTAATTGTTCGATGGCTCCTGCTTCTCGCCACTGCAAGGAGTGCCAGTAGACTGTGGAGTAAGGGGGTAGGTATGAAGGCAAGTCTTCCCAGTTGCAACCATTTTTTAGTTGATAAAAGATGCCATTGATAATGTCTCTTTTCGTCCAGTTTGAGGGTCTCGTCCGCTTTTTTGGCGGTAATATCTCAACCAGGAGTGGTTCAAGCACTTCCCATTCTGAGTCGCTTAAGCTACTGGAGTATGGCATCACTACTTCTCTAAACAGTACCAATGACCTTACTCCATCCCAGCAAAAGATGTCAAATGGGTTCTATAAGCTATACGTTGGGTATTAATCAGGAGAATTTGACGCTAATAGGAGTTGAGGCGCTTGACGGTACAGGTAACACCAGCAACAACACAATTATTGGTAATCAAGGCAACAACATACTTTATGGGGACGCAGGCAATGATGTTCTGAGGGGCAATCAACCTAAATATGTTGTTGATGCCGGAAACGACATTTTATATGGTGGCGATGGGGACGACATTTTATT
>CADCTM010000734.1 GCA_902805485.1 uncultured Coleofasciculus sp.
ATCCTTTGTTATTGTCGTTGATTTGCAGTTTGTATCAAGAAAAAGGCTTGATTTTGCCAGCCCGACGCTGCCAGGTGTATGAAAAAGCAGTGGATTATATGTTGGGCGAATGGAGTCAAAACCGCAAGCCAAAACCTCAAGGCAGAATTATTGCTAAAACTCGATTATTGGAAGAACTTGCTTATCATTTTTCTTGTGAGGGTAAGGAGATTTTTTCGAGTGATGAACTTTATGATCAGCTTGAGGAATATCTGCAACGTGAAAGAGTACCAACAGTTTTTAAAAATGCTGATACGAGCGAATTGATGGCAGAACTATCTGAGGAAGATGGCATTCTGCAAAAGTTGTCTAGGGAAGGGGATAAGTATCTATTTTTGCATCGGACGTTTCAGGAGTATTTTACGGCTTCTTATTTGCAGCGAAATCGGGATTGTGTTGCTTTAGCAAAGGAGCATTTTTGGGAGTATGACTGGCATGAAACGTTGAGTTTGTTGACGGGATTGATGGAACAGCCGATTCTGTTGATTCGGGCTATTACTGATGAAAAGGATGATATTTTTTCGACGCTGTTGTTGTTAGCGGGTCGATGTGTGGCTGAATGTCAGGAGGTTTCTCACTCGTTGGTTGAGAATATAATTAACAGAATTTTTGAGTTTTGGTATCGCTATCCATCTGCTAGGTTTATTCGATCAGTTGTGGTGGAGGTTGGGCGGGTTAATTCCCAGATGTTCCAGAGGTTACATACAGCCCTCAACGACTCAGGCTTGCTTGTGAGATGGCAGGTGGCAAATGTTTTGGATGAAATTGGCAATGCACAAGCGGTGGAGGCTTTAATCGATGCCCTCAACGACTCAGACGAGTCCGTAAGAAAGTCGGCAGTTTGGGCTTTGGGCAAGAGGGACAATCCCCAGGCGGTGGAGGCTATAATCACTGACCTCAACAACTTATACAACTTCATGAGATGGCTAGTGGCAAAGGTTTTAAGTGAGAGTAACGAAGCAGATGCGGCTTTAATCACTTCCCTCAAAGACTCAAACGAGTACGTGAGAAGTAATGCAGCAATAGCTTTGGAGAAGATTGGCACTTCAGATACTTTAGCAAAACTAATCCTGAGTTAGTTGCTCACAAACTATATTGAAGATAGAAAATAAGCTCCCTTACAGCCCTTTAGACTTATTGCCTCAAAAGCAAGTATTTATAATGAAAACTATTTCAATTCAACTGCCAGAAACCGCATTTTCTGCACTCCGCAAAAACCCCGAAGAATTCGTTCAAGAAATGCGGATTGCTGCAGCAGTTAAATGGTACGAGTTAGCAGAAATTTCTCAAGGTACCGCAGAAATTGCCGGACTGACTCGCTCGGATTTTATCAATGCTTTGTCTCGTTACCAAGTTTCTTTCCTGCAATATACTGCCCAGGAGCTATCAGAGGAATTAG
>CADCTM010000735.1 GCA_902805485.1 uncultured Coleofasciculus sp.
GCCTTATATTTTCACAGGCTTAAGGATTAGTCTAGGAATTGCCTGGCTTGTGATTGTTGCAGTGGAAATGCTCACAGGTGGTGTTGGCATCGGCTTTTTTGTTTGGGATGAATGGAGCCGCTTAAACCTAAGTTCAGTATTCCTTGCTGTTTTCGTAATTGGTATAACTGGATTACTCCTAGACTTTGCCCTTGGGAAAGTTCAAGAGTTAGTGACACATCGCCGTCCTACAACTTCAGCTTCTTCATAAAGTTGCGTTCACGCTTTCAACTCTCTAGAATTGAAATCCTTAATTTCACTAATAAAGTCTTTTGAAATAGACTCAAAAAAAGGTTTCAGTCGGTTTAAACCAACTTAAGCTATGAGCCAAAAATGTAAGTTTTTGGCGGGCATCTGGAACAGGGTAAGATGCATCAATCAATTAAAACTAATGCGCTTAGTACAATAATTTTCCAGTAAGTAGCATTAGCTAAAATTCTTCAATTATTACAGCTTAAGTTACTTATTAATAATTGATTTCTTGAGCCAGTTGATTTGAAAAAATTGAGAAACCTAACATGAGTGAGACCACAAACTGGACACGACGAGAATTTATCATCGGCATGGGTGCGGCAGCAGGTGCAATTGGACTGCATTCTTGTGCCGTTAGTGGTGATCGCTCCGCCAAAGGACTGACCAAAGAAGCCGAAGCGATAACACCAGTCGTAGACCCAAAAACCTTAGAAAAACCAAACCTTACCGTTGGGTATGTCCCTGTTAATGATTGTGCCCCATTTGCGATCGCTTGGCAAAAAGGTTTCTTCCGAAAATATGGGCTAAACGTCAAACTCAACCGGGAAGCAAGCTGGGCAACTTCTCGCGACGGCATTATCTTTGGACGCCTCGATGCCTCCCCCGTGGTCTCCGGCGCCGTCACTAATGCCAGAATTGGCGCAGAAGGTGCCCGCCATGCCCCCTTGTGCGCGGCAATGATAATTCACCGACACGGTAACGCCATGACGATGAACAAGGCGATGTGGGATTCTGGGTTACGTCCTTGGCAGGAATATAACGGTAACTTAGAAGCATTCGGCAAAGATTTTCGTAAATTCTTTGATGCTCAACCTACAGAAAAAAAAGTTTGGGCAGTTGTCTTAAGTTCCTCTATTTATGAATACTTTATCCGCTATTTATCTGCCGCCGCTGGTGTCGATCCGCTCAAAGAATTTAGGGTAATTATTGTGCCGCCGCCGCAAATGGTAACGAATGTCAGAATTGGGGCAATGCAAGGTTACATGGTAGCAGAACCCTGGAATACAAGAGCGATTAAAGGTAACGAAGGCATCGGTTTTACCTTCGCTCAAGGGAAAGAAATCTGGCTCGGGCACCCTGACCGATTGCTTGGAGTTATGGAAGATTTCATTGTAAAGTATCCTAAAACCTACCGTTCTTTGGTTAAGGCAATGATTGAAGCTTGCCAATATTGTAGCAAGCCCGAAAACCGTGACGAAGTGGCAAAGTTAATCACAGAACGCTCATTTACCGGAGCAAGACCTAGCAAACTAGGAGCGCCCATTGATAAGTTTACGCGACCGGGAATTGTCGGTGAATATGACTATGGCGGATTTGATAATAAAAAACGTGTAGTCAATTCAGAAGACACCACAATCTTCTTTGATATACCAAAAAATATTGCCCAAGAACCAGGCGAACACTCCACCTTTCTTTGGCAATCTAGAAGTATTTGGATGATGACTCAAGCGGCGCGCTGGGGACAGATTAAGGAAATCCCCATCAATGCTGATGAACTGGCGAAACAAGGCTGGAGAACTGACCTTTATCGAGAAATTGCCACAGAAATGGGGATTGAGTGCCCTAAGGAGAATTTTAAAGTAGAGCGACCGGAAGTATTCATTGATCAAAAAGGCTTTGACCCCAGCGATCCGATCGGCTATCTTAAGAGTTTTGAAATCCGTGCTGATGCTCCAACCCATTTTTATATGTCCTAAAAAAAAGAAAATTAATTATTAGTAACCTAACCACCAACAACGACTCATGGCACAATCTACTTCTACGACGGATCAGTATGAAAGAAATACAAGTAAGACGGGATTTCTTAAAGTCGAAAATCTCGTTAAGTCTTATCCCACCCCAGATGGGGAGGAGTTTACGGTACTTAATGGCATCAACCTTTCGATCGGTGCGGATGAATACATCTCAGTCATTGGTCACTCTGGCTGTGGTAAATCAACTTTACTTAAAATTGTTGCAGGTTTAGAAACAGCAACAAGCGGCTTAGTTACCCTAGAAGGTAAAGAAATTCGCAAACCTGGCGCCGAGCGAATGATGGTGTTTCAACACTATTCGTTGCTCCCGTGGCTGACGGTACGGGAAAATATCCGCCTTGCGGTAGATGAAGTTTTGAAGAAAGCTACCCCTACGGAAAAGAAGCAAATTGTTAGCGAACATCTGGCAATGGTGAATCTAAATGCCGCCGCCAATAAATATCCGGATGAGATTTCTGGGGGGATGAAACAACGAGTAGGGATTGCGCGTGCCTTGGCAATTCGCCCTAAAATGTTATTGATGGATGAACCATTTGGAGCTTTGGATGCCTTAACTCGTGGGAAATTACAGAAACAGGTATTAGATATCTGGGAAGGTCAACGGCAAGCTGTAATGATGGTGACTCATGATGTTGATGAAGCGCTTTATATGTCTGATCGCATTGTGATGATGACGAATGGACCAAAAGCAACAATTGGGGAAATTTTGGAAGTGCCATTTGCTCATCCACGCGATCGCCAAATGTTAAGAGAATCAAAAGAATATTTTGACCTCCGTAATCATGCACTGAACTTTTTAGATCGGAACTTTACCCAAGACGATTAGATAAAAAGTGGTTAATCTAGGTAGGGAGTGAGCAGCCTAATTCAATTTGGGCTGACAGCATCAAATCTGTCAGATCTAGGGGTTGAAACAGAGAAACCATTATTTGAGGCTAATCTTAGGCATGACAGAGACACCTTCCAGTCTTAGACCAGTCAGCTAATTCCGTGGGTTATGCAAGGAGTACCCAAAACTTTATATTGCCAGAGCAGAAGGCAATCAGAGTCTACTCTCGGATATTACTAAGTATAAACCCTTAGTTGTCTCTGTTTTAACCCACCTCTCATTCACCGTCCCTAATTTTTTAAGAGAGGTAAAAGCTGTGAGTATTAAGCCCATGTTGGTGCGTCTTGAAGGCGCGATGGATCGGAATGATTTAATTGAACAAATGGTATTGTTGCCGGAACCAGCTTCGGCGGCGTCTAAATGGGCAAATGCCGCAACATCCGTTAATTTAGTTGTCGGTTATACCGCTTCTCCTCGCAGTCAAACCGCGCTTGATTTGACGATGTGGATTGCTCATCAAACCCGCTTGGCAACTCAAAAACACGTCACTGTTCAAGTTGTTTATGTTGTAGAAGACTCCAGCAGCACAAATTCAGATTCTTTAAATTCAGGTAATATTAACCCATTCTCCAGCAGTCGGCTTCCAGAAAACTTCCTAAAGTCCTCCCTATCAAAGAAGTCTACCACATCAGTTTTAGATAAACCAAAACCTCAACGGTTAGCGGTAGTAAAAGAGAAAAAATCAGCCAAGGAAAATCCTCCGAAAAACACCATTTCTCAAGCTGAAATATTTGAAAAAGCCGATCGCATTTTATGGCAAGCGCGTTGTCTAGCAGAAGAATGGCGCGGCGATTTCAAGGCACATCTGCGGTTTGGAAATGTAGCCCATGAGCTTAAAGCCGTTGTGGAAGCTGAAGATGCGACATTGCTATTTTTAGGTTGCAACTCAGTTAATCATCCAGTTGTCCAGCAATTAGGAACTCATTTCTCATGTTCAGTTTTAGGAATTCCGAATGGCTTAATTTTGGAGTAGTTAAAGCATCTACAGCTTGAAATCACATATATTACACCGTAGGGCGCAAGGCTTGCGCCTTCAGGATTTGGATCGTCTGTGTAACAAAAATATTCGGGCGTACATCCTACGCTCTACAGTTTCATTTTTACAATGGGCTGTGCCGCATTTTTAATACTAGTTTCGCTTCAATCCCTAAAAGGGATTTTTCATAATTGTCAGATGAAATCCTCATCCAGATATAAAGATGCCTATCCAACGATAAAGCATCATTTTTCATTCATCTCTGAAAAACAACAACCCCTAGTCGCAACAAACCTCGATCGCACTTATTTTACTTAAGCTGGTTCAGTCAAAGCATCTGTGAGATAATCCGCCGCCGTTTCCACCAAAGCGATCGCATTTTCATATATCATCCGCGTCGGACCCAAAATCCCCACACTCCCCACCGGCACTTCACCCTGCTGATAAGTCGCACATACCAAAGCACAAGTCCGCATCGGTTCTAGGGGATTTTCCGAACCAATTCTAACCTTCACCCGCCGCTTAGAACCCAAAGACTGAGGCAACTCAAAAATCACTGGCCACAGTTGCTCTTGTTCCTCCTCCAATAAATGCAGCAACATTTGAACCTGCTGCAACTCCGAAAATTCCGGTTGACGTAACACCTCAGAAATTCCCCGAATCATAATCGGCGTCGGCATAGGCGCCAGAGTACGGCGAGTCAACTCAGCCAAAATCGTCCTCAAAAAATCAGCATAGCGAGCAAACTCCCGATCCAACTCACTCCAATCCAAACTCGCCAATTCCCCAAGCGATCGCTCTCTTAGCTTACTATTCAAAAAATTCGATAAAATCTGTAACTCCCGTTCCACAATCAACTCATCAGTTGATTGTGGCAACTCCATCAACACCGACTGCGTTTCATAAGCATCTGTCACCACAATCAACATAACCCGCCCCCGCCCCATCTGCACCAACTGCAAATGCCGTAACCGAGTTGTCCGAGTTTGAGGCAACGTAATTAAAGCAATATAACCACTCACCGCCGCCAAAATTTGTGCCGAATCACGCAACAGCTTCTCAAAACTAGAATCTTCCCGATCCGTCAGCAAATGCTCAACTTTCCGCCCCAAAGCATCTGCCGGCGTGATTAACTGGTCAACATAAATGCGATACCCCGAATCCGACGGCACTCGCCCTGCCGAAGTGTGGGGTTGATACAATAATCCAGCCTTTTCCAAAACACCCATACAAGAGCGAATCGTTGCAGGACTAACACTCAGGTCATATTCCGCCGCCAAAGCCTTAGAACCCACAGGTTCCGCCGTTGCGATATAGTGGCGAATCGTTGCCCGAAGTATCTGCAGTTGCCGCTTAGAGAGACTCACTTGCTGAGACATTTGTATATTAGCCAATCTTAATAAGATTTTAAAAGATCGATAAGCTCGTTGAGATTATTATGCAGCTATATCCCTAGTTTCCTGCGTAGCCAACTCGAATCCGCACACTATCTAAAAAGGTAGTTGATTAAAGATAGCAGAATCAGCCGTAACTGGCTTGCTCGTAAGATTTAGCTGTTTTATTCTATAAATGGCTCACCGCTCCAAGCCAGGGGCTACACAAACTTGCGTCCGCGCAGGCAGACTAATTGATCGTATAAGCCTGTTTTCACTCTCCTCTACGACGGCAGGCTTTATTTAAGTAGCCTCAGAGTAACCTTCGGGAACGAAGTGCGCTAACAGCCTGCGGTCGATGAATCATCGTTTGCCAATCCACCCTAATAAAAAGGAATATTCGGATCGACAACCTGCGAGTAGGCATCAATACCCCCCGCGATATTCTTAACATTTGTAAAGCCTTGACCGACTAACCACTGACACATTTGAGTCGAGCGGCTGCCATGATGACACAAAACCAGCGTCTCAGCATTCGGGTCAAAGCGAGTTAGGATTTGGTTAGACCACTCAGCGAACTCACTCAAAGGCAGATTCTCAAAGCCTTCCAGAGAAGCGATCGCAATTTCCTGCTCTTCTCGCACATCAATCAACTGAAGACCGTCAGTCGCCTCTGCCAGCCGTTTAGCCAGTTCTTTAACACTAATTTGAGGAATCGGTTCACTAAAAAATTGTTGCGCCATCAGAGATAAATACGTTGTACTTGAAGAGAACTCATGGGAACTGCAAACCACAAAAAGACTGTCTTAATCCAATTTAAAGACATCTTAATACTTGGCAAGCACTCCCAACTGAAATAATAATAGGCGTGGAATTGAGATTAATTCTCACTCGCCCGCCCTAAAGACGCTGCCGGAATTCACAATGAAGCTACGCTCGTTTTTCTATGCCCTAGCAGCAGGTGTTGCTGTGCTGCTGTTGATTTCAGTTGCTGGCTTTTTCTGGTTAACTGCCCAAAGCCCACTCAATTTGTTGCGGGGAGGGGCACTCACCAACCCAACTGCCGCGATCTTTGTGCCGAAACAAGCGCCAATTGTGGCATCCTTGCTGGTAAATCCAGAACGCCTAGAAGGATTTCGGCAACTTGTAGCACGTCCGGTAAATCGACGGCAATCGCGTGCGGAATTAAAAAAACTAGAAGATAGTCTCTTAAGCAACCAAGGCATCGACTACAGGCGAGATATCCGCCCTTGGCTAGGGGACGAAATTACTGTTGCCGTAACTTCCCTAGATTTTGACCGCAATCAAAACAATTTAGCCCAACCGGGATACCTCCTCGCCGCCACAACCAAAAACCCCCAACGGGCGCGGGAATTTCTTCAACTGTTTTATTCCAAAAAGGCAACCGCCGGCGCAACAGATTTAGTCTTTGAACAATACAAAGGCGTCAACCTGATTTACAAGCGCCCCTCACCGGAAACGGAAAAATCCTCAACAGGATTGCCAGAAACCCTTACAAGTGCCGTAATTGGCGATCGCTTTGTCCTATTTGCCAATCATCCTAAGGTGTTGCGTGAAGCGATTAATAACGTTCAAGTCGGCAACCTCAGCTTGAATGATGACCCGGTTTATCAACAAAAATTAGAAAACCTCACAGAACCCCGGATCGGACTAAGCTTTGTTAACCTCCCCGCCCTCGCTGCCTGGGTTTCCAAGCAACCTGCACCTCGTGCCGACGCCTTAAAAGGATCAGACACTTTAGCGATTGCCCTTTCCTTAGAGCGTCTAGGGTTGCTGGCACAAACGGCATTACTTTCAACCCAATCTAGCGGCGAAACCTTAGAACCAACGCTTTCTAAGCCAGCCGAGGCATTACAGTACGTCCCCGTTAAAAGTATATTAGCGATCGCGGGCACGGATTTGAACCAGCTCTGGAATCGCCTCTCAACGGGGCTACAAGGTGATGATACCCTCAAACCACTGATTGACAGAGCGATCGCTTCCTTACAGTCACGCTGGGATATGCAGCTACCAGAGACCGTTTTTAGCTGGGTGCAAGGAGAATATGCAATTTCCGTACTGCCTCGCCCAGATACCGACCCAGATTGGATTTTTGTCGCCCAAAAAACTGCACCAAATGCCCAAGCGTCTATTGACAATCTCGACGCCCTGGCAAAGTCACGAGGACTCAGTGTCGGAAGCTTGCCTTTGGAAGATAAAACAATTACAGCTTGGACAAAGCTTGTTACATCCTCTACTACTGTTGCCGGAAAAAATGACACGCTGATGCGACTAGAAGCGCAAGTTCAGGGAGTCCACGCGACGGTAGGAGATTATGAAATCTTCACCAGTTCAATAGAAGCGATGGATGAAGCACTCAAAGGAAAAGAAAATTCATTAGTCAATAGTGATAAGTTCAAAGAAGCGATCGCTGTCTTACCTGAACAAAATGACGGTTATTTGTATCTGGACTGGGCAAAAGGAGAAACCTTCGTCAAGCGTCAGTTACCCGTTGTCAAAGTCGTGGAACTCTTCGCGAAACCGTTATTCGACCATTTGCGATCGCTGAGTATTAGCAGCTACGGTATTGACAAGGGAGTTCAACGAAGCAAGCTCTTCTTCCGGTTGGATAATACGAATTAACTTGTGTGCCGTATAGTGGTTCAAGGGTTACTCGTTGCCAGGACGAAATGTTGCCCAAATTCAGGTCAGACTCCTTACCTTTTGGGCATAAAGAAGTCTCAAAAACCTCTTTTTCCCAACAGCCGATTTTCAACTCAACAGTCTATGAACACAAGTTCATTGTGAAGACAAAAAACCGATTTCAGCACTCAGCACTTGAATGAATGGAACCCACAAGAACACCGAGAGTAAAAATTTGCTGTATTGGCAACGTTGCCGAAGCAAAACTCGCAATTGAGTACGGCGCGTCAGCATTAGGTTTAGGCTCGGAAATACCAAGCGGACTTGGAATAATATCCGAAGGTTTGATTGCTCAAGTTGCCTCAATTGTACCGCCAGCAGTCTCGTCGTTTTTGCTAACCAGTAAACCAGATACCTTGGCAATTATCGCCCAGCAACGGCGTTTAGGAGTGAATACAATTCAAATATGCGATCAGCTTCAATCGGGGACTTACGACGATTTACGTCAAGCTTTGCCAGGAATTGCCCTGATTCAGGTTATTCACGTTACGGGTTCAGAATCAATTGAAGAGGCAGCTTCAGCAGCGCTTCACGTCCACGGACTACTATTAAATTCTGGCAATGAATCTTTAGAACTTAAAGAACTGGGCGGGACTGGAAAAATTCACAGTTGGGAAATCAGCAGACGCATCCGAGAGTTAGTTGATGTTCCCATATTCCTTGCTGGAGGACTTACCCCCGAAAACGTTAGCGCCGCAATTCAACACGTAGAACCGTTTGGGGTGGATGTTTGTAGTGGAGTTCGTACTGAGGGAAAACTCGATGAAAGGAAACTCTCGAAATTCTTTAATCAAGTTTCCGCAAGTTTTGATAGTGCCTAAATTCCTATTTTAATTAAAAATTAAACCGTTTTGATTGTTAAACTCATTCACCAAAGCACCAGAAAAATGCAAGCAATGCGATCACCAGCGTCAAAGAGGAAAACGGTTTTAATGAATTTAATAGGTTTAACGGAATCAGAATAAGCACTTCTGAAAACAGCCAGCTAAGAATTAGCAGCAGCGTCATTAAAATGATCAGTGGCACAACCCCTCCAAAATTGTAATGTGACAGTCTCCTGTCTGCCACATTTGAGATGAATTAATCGCCTCACTTAGGCTAAGACAATAATAGATAGTCTCATCTGTATTTCGTACCCAACTGAGGAGAGACATTAAGCTCCCAGTATTTTCGCGGAGGTCTTGTCAATGGGTTGGTTATATGGTATGAGGGTCATTGCTTTGATTGCGGCAAGCGCTACACCCGTTTTCGCTCAGAGGGCAAATTTTGGTAACTTATCATTATCGCCCGGTTTTCCTCCAGGCTCGGCGCAAGTTGCTGGACAGACAGGAGGCAGTTACTCGTTGCCCTCAATTGCCAATAGCGATCGCAATAAACAGCCCTGTATTGGTTTTGGTTCCGAAAGACCCGACCACATCATAGTCTTGGAAAGAGATTTCTCAAAGCTAGCTATACAGCTTAATAGTCGTGGAAAAGACACAACCTTAGTGATTCGAGGACCAAATAACTCGATTCTTTGTGGTGATGATGCTGGACTCAGTAAAGATGCTAGTGTCGAATCGACAAACTTGAAAGCAGGTCGATACGAAATTTGGGTGGGTTCCATTGAAGCTGGTCAACGTTGGAATTATATCCTCAGTGTGCGAGAGCCATCAGGAAAGCTAAGATAGTCTTTGAAATTGTTTACCACTAAAATGGGGTAACATTTGTGCTATCTGCGCTTCTTGCTGACTTTCGCATCATCTTTGAGCGTGACCCGGCTGCCCGTAACTGGCTAGAGGTCTTGTTTTGCTACCCCGGGTTACAGGCGTTGATGTTCCACCGCCTTTGTCACTGGTTACATATCCTCGGCATTCCTTTCATTCCTCGGTTGATTTCCCAGTTTTCCCGCTTTTTGACCGGTATTGAAATCCACCCCGGTGCAACGATTGGTCAAGGCGTGTTCATTGACCACGGTATGGGTGTTGTCATCGGAGAAACCGCCATTATTGGAGACTATGCCCTCATTTACCAAGGTGTAACCCTCGGTGGTACAGGCAAAGAGTGCGGCAAGCGGCATCCTACTTTGGGAGAAAACGTCGTTGTTGGTGCGGGTGCGAAAGTTCTCGGCAACATCCAACTCGGTAATAATGTCCGCATCGGGGCAGGTTCCGTGGTACTGCGAGATGTCCCTTCTGACTGTACCGTGGTGGGGATTCCCGGTCGAATTATCTATCGCTCAGGGGTTCGCGTTGACCCCCTAGAACACGGCAGATTGCCTGACTCGGAAGCGGCAGTAATTCGCTCGTTGGTAGACCGGATTGAGTCGCTCGAACAACAACTGCAAGATTTGACGACTAAAGAATCTTTGACCGTTTCTGCTGTTCATGCTGTGTCCTCGGAGTTAGATTCCTTAAAAATTCCTGTGACTGCTGCCCCAAGTTGCCGTGTCCGAGACCAAGTAATTCAGGAGTTTCTGGATGGTGCTGGGATTTAAAGCATGGTGTAAGCACTGCCATAGCTCTAGTGAGGATAGCCCCAGATAAAAATCATTCTCAGATCTCAGTGGGAGTAATCCCTTTAAGGATTGACACCTTGCTGAATCCAGTCGTTAGAACTGTCTTGATAGTAGAGCGATCTGTTTTGGGGTTCGCCTCGTAACTCTAAGTGATCGACCTGTACAACTGTTAGCAGTAATAAACAAAAATTAGGTAATGGATGTTGGGGATCAGGTGGTGGGGGTGAAAAAGCCTCCTGATCATCAGTTCTCGCGTTGCCAGGGTGGGGCCAAGCAAATTGTAGACGTGCTGCATCAGAAAGGTCTTGCCACGTCGTTTGACGGGCGTCTTTAAGTCCGGCGTTGGGATGAGCGGCTCCAATTAAGTTAAGTTGACCCACTAAACGAAATTGTTCGCGAGTTTTCGGAAAGTACCAACACGCTTCTCCCCAAGCTTGGTGTTGAATTTGGTTGGCTTTCTCACTCCGGGAGTCGGTAATAATTTTAAGTTGGTCTTTGTCGCCTAAAAAACCCCGAAAGACAACGGTGCGATTTGCCGGACGACCATCTGCACGAACGGTTGCTAGCTGGAAGTAGCGGGAATACGTCAGACTGCGGTTTTTGTGAATAGCACGAGCAAGAAGCGATCGCCAGGGAGCCAAAGATAGTTTCCTTTATGAGGTTGTGCCCTACACATAGCGCAAATACCCCAATTTTTCAATATTTGCCCCTAGATCTAACATCGCTTATAGTCAGGGTTTAGTTCAAACCGACAACAGACTTTTAATATGGTTCGAGAGCTTGAGCGAGAACGCCAGAAGCGCGATTTTCCAGAAACTGCACCAGCGGCTAACCCAGTTTTCTTCAGAACTTACAGCCGCCTAACAGAAAACGGTCGCGAGACTTGGAAGGAGGTATGCGATCGCACTACCCAAGGATTTACGAAGTTAGGTCAGCTAACGGCTGATGAAGCGACTCTTTTACACCGGATGATGAGTCAGCTTAAGAGTCTTCCCTCCGGACGCTGGATGTGGGTTGGTGGCACAGACTGGATTGAAAAGCCGGAGAATTTCTCAGGTGCGTATAATTGCACCAGCACCAATGTTGTAGACTGGCGTGCCTTCGGTCTGATGATGGATCTTGCCATGATGGGCTGTGGTACTGGTGCAATCCTCGAACCCAAGTACATCAACCAACTCCCAATTATTCGCAACCAGATTACTGTTACTGTAGAGGGCGAAATTGGCTCTACTCCATTAACCAAACGTCACCAGCAGACAGAAGTCAAATTTGAAGAAAACCAAGTCTACATTCATGTCGGAGATTCGCGTCAAGGTTGGGTTAAATCGTATCAAACTTTGCTTGAATTATCCACAGATGAACGTTTCTATCGCGAAGTCAAAGTAATCATTAATCTCAGTGATGTTCGTGCTGCCGGCGAACGTTTAAAAGGTTTTGGAGGCGTTGCTAATCCTGTTAAGTTACCAGAACTCTATCAACGTTGTGCTTCGATTCTTAATAAGGCAAAGGGAAGACAATTAAATTCAGTTGAATGCTGCATTTTAATTGATGAAGCCGCCGTTGTTGTTGTTGCCGGAAATGTGCGCCGTTCAGCCGGAATGCGCCAAGGTGTGAGCGATGATGAGTTATTTAGCAATGCTAAAAATAACCTGTGGCAGCAGGATGAAAATGGCAACTGGCGCATCGATCCAGAGCGAGATGCACTACGTATGGCGAATCACACCCGCGTCTTTCACCATAAGCCTCAATTAGAAGAATGTATTGAAGCGGTTAGAAAACAGTATTATTCTGGCGAAGGTGCAATTCAATGGGCAGGTGAGGCTGTGGCGAGGGCAAATATTGATTTGCTAGTAACCCAAGAGCTGAAAACTGACTTTTTAAATGCTTACGAACAGGGAACCGCTGCCTTGTGGTTGAAAGAACATTACCCAGCTCTTGATTCTTTGGAGGTAGAACATCGATTAGCTCGTGTTGGACTTAATCCGTGTGGTAGGTAATTTTGCCTCACGTTAAAAACCCTACAAAATCGGTAGAGGCTGAGATGTTAATACCGAGGTAAGTAGAAGAACTAAAAAGCTTTTACCACCGTACAGCGTAGAGAGTGAAACTAGATTAATCTCAATCTAGAATAAAAATCTCCAAGAGTGTGGGGGTATGTATAAATAATATCAGTCTATTTTTAGAGATTTATACATACAAAATGTACGCGGAGCTTACACAAAAAAAAGTGTAAGAACTAAAGGATAAAAAGCCTTTAGGATAACAAAACTGGAAATTATTGGTTCTAACTTCCACTGCAATCTCGCGGAGGTACACCTCAATCAAATTGACCCACATAATTACAAAGAACAAGAAGAAGCTTTTACAGCAGGAGCTATATCTGTAGCCGCACTTCTTAATCATAAATTTGTTGAAGAACGCTATTCGCAGTCCCGAGAATTAGACCCCATTGTTGGTGTTTCTTTCACGGGTTTGTTTGATTTCTTTGTACACGCTTTTGGTGTAGAGTGGTTGCGTTGGTGGGCAGAAGGACGCCCGGAAACAGCGGCAGGACTTGAGTTTAAGCGACAGGAGCAGGAGTATCTAACTCGCTGGCGAGAAATCGTAGAACGCGTGATTTGGAGTTACTGTGATCGGCGTAACCTCAAGCGCCCGAATCGTTGTACCACAGTTCAACCTTCCGGGACAAAATCCTTATTAACAGGAGCATCCCCCGGCTGGCATCCTCCAAAAGCACAGCGTTTTATCCGCCGGATTACTTTCAGAAAAAATGACCCGGTTGCGATGGCTTGTATTGAATACGGTTACAGTATTATTCCCTCACAATCGGATAAAGATGAGTTGGGAAATCTTCTTGATGATCCCCATGATTCGCGTTGCACTGAATGGCTTGTAGAAATTCCCGTTGCTGTTTCTTGGGCGGATTTACCCGGTGCTGATGAAATCGAAATTGGCAAATTTAATGCACTTGCCCAAATGGACTTTTATATGCAAGTCCAAAAATTTTATGTGCGACATAATACAAGTGCCACAATTGAGCTGCGGGAACATGAGGTAGACTTGTTAGGAACTCGAATTTATGAAGCAATTCGAGACAATGAAGGCTATATTTCAGCGGCTTTATTAGCTCGCTTTGACGACCATCAAACCTTTCCCCGTCTGCCGTTTGAACCAATTGATCGTCATCAATATGAACAGTTAATGCAACAAGTGGAGGAGCGGCGGCAAACGAATGATTTTCATAGCGCTTTGAGTCGTTACGATTCAGGTGAATTGATGGAAGCAGGGCCGGCTGGTTGTGACTCAGATAAGTGTTTGTACACAGCACAGTAGACTAGAGCGCCAGGGGGAAGCGATCGCTTCCCCCTGATCCAGGAGTCAAATTTAAGCGCCAAAACGTCTAATTTGCATACACAGTTTTCTCTCGAAAAGAGAATAAGCGAATTTACTCTTGAGGCTCTACTGTTCACCCAGCATCCAGCACTCACTATCTGCCCAGAGTATCTATACGTCTAAAGTACGACTTGTTAAGAGACACGCTAGGATCTACAAAGAATCAGTCATACAGCCATCGCTACAATAAGGAGATTCAAAGATGTTCCTTGATGAACTCACACCAATTTTTAAAGAACTGATGCAGCAACCTGGGGCTTTCTTCGGCGGCTTCTTCTCTGGGATGTTTCGCCTTAACCTTGCCGATGATCCCGTAAAAAGTTGGTTGGATGAGCAAGCGGGTTCTACCTCATATACAACCACGACTTCTAGCAGTGCAAATGGCAGAACTACCGGACCTCAATCAATTTCCATTGATTAATACGGCTAACTGACCAAGACTTAAAGATCAGGGTCTGCTGAATGATAGTAGACCCTGATCTTTTTATGTACTATCACAAATGTAAAGAAGGTAACATCTTATTGATAAATGAGTAAGATATTATAATTAATCTAGAAGTTCAGTTCTACATTTGAACAAGTTTTTGGTTCTACAACCGCCATTCTAGTTGTTTATCCGAAAAAACTTCTAACGGGTCAATCAGGTAAGACGTTGAGAAACTTGCCGCGTCTGAGATTCTGGTTTGAGCCTAACCAACTATAGTTCCGCGTTCAGCGTTATCGATCCACATGACCATTTACGTTGGAAACCTGTCTTACGAAGCCACCGAAGACGACTTAAGCTCAGTATTTGCCGAATATGGCACTGTTAAGCGAGTCGTATTGCCCACAGACCGCGAAACCGGTCGGATGCGCGGCTTTGCCTTTGTTGAAATGACAGAAGATGCCCAAGAAGACGCTGCCATCACCGAATTAGATGGTGCCGAATGGATGGGGCGTCAGTTGAGAGTGAATAAGGCAAGACCGCGAGAAGATACCCCCAGTAACCGTAGCGGCGGGGCAAAGCGCAATAGTCGGTACTAAGGCATTGCTTGTTTTTGTGTAACAAGAGAGACGAGTCGTGGTTTTCACTCCTCGTCACTTGTTGAACTTGTCTAATCTCCTAGACAGATACCCAAGCCTCTCGCCGTTTTAACCAGGGTACTATCGGCATCGACTGCTTGGTACTTGCTAATTGCTTCGGCAATGGGAACACTAACCACCTGACGATTTTGCCAAGATACCATTTGGTCATACTGCTCGTTGGCGATTAAATCTACAGCGGCAACACCAAAGGCAGAGGCAATTAAGCGGTCTAAGGGCGAAGGCATAGCACCGCGCTGGGTGTGTCCCAGAACAGTAACGCGTGTTTCTGCACCGCTAGAAGTGGAGATTTGTTCAGCTAGATACTGACCAATACCACCTAAGCGACCTTCACCAGAGCGATCGCTAATCTTAACCGCTTCCCCCGCTTCCGTACAAACCGCCTCGGAAACAATAACTAAACAAAAGTGTTTCCCCTCATCCTGGCGCTCTTGAATTTTACGGCAAACATTTTCCAACGTATAAGGAATCTCCGGGATCAAAATCACATCAGCGCCCCCGGCAATTCCTGCACTAATCGCAATATGACCCGCATCTCGACCCATCACTTCTAGAATCATCACCCGGTCATGACTTGCCGCCGTAAAGTGCAAACGGTCTAAAGCTTCTGTCGCAATATTAACCGCCGTATCAAAACCAATAGAGCGTTCTGTGATTCCAACATCATTGTCAATTGTTTTGGGAATTGCCACAAGATTTAAATTACCTTGCAACGCCAGTTTGCGAAGAATTGCCAGACTGCCATCACCACCGATTCCAATTAAGGCATCAAGACCAAGCTGATGGTAGCCTTCAATAATTTCTTGAGAGCGATCGCTTACTGTACCATCCGTCATGGGAAAAGCAAACGGATTCCCCTTATTCGTCGTTCCCAACACCGTGCCACCCATCATCAACAAAGAATCGACCTTATCCATCTCAAGCATCTTCACTTGAGGAGGACGACTCATCAACCCGCCAGTGGCGCGACAGATGCCCAAGACCTCCCAGTTATAAGTCCCAATCGCCCGTCGAGTTACAGCCCGAATAACCGCATTCAATCCAGCGCAATCCCCACCACTGGTGAGAATACCAATGCGTTTATGTTCTCCCATATACTTCTTTTTTCAAGTAAAAATGCATTTTCAACAATAACCTGGTATTGTTCCCTTCCTCACACATCATCGAGTCAGCACTTTCTATAGTTCGTCTAAAGTTAGACGCCCAATTCCAAATGCCTACCTAAGATAGAAAGTAAAGAGGATTGAGCATCCGGTGGATAGAGGCAGTGAAATCCTTACAATTGCCCTCTAATCCATAGTGGGTTAGTCCGATAGGGAGGATGATAATCATGAGCCGATTGGTAGAGCAGCCTGAGGAGCAAGAATATGCCCTGGATCGTGATTGCACAACACTTTCCCGTCACGTTCTTCAGCAGCTCCATAGTTTCTCAGCAGACGCACAAGACTTGAGCGCAATTATGAATCGCATTGCCTTAGCCGCAAAGCTGATTTCTCGACGTTTAAGTCGTGCGGGCTTAGTAGAAGGAGCATTAGGATTTACAGGGAATGTCAATGTGCAGGGCGAATCTGTCAAAAAGATGGATATCTATGCCAATGACGTATTTATCTCGGTATTTAAGCAAAGCGGACTCGTCTGTCGCTTGGCATCCGAGGAAATGGAAAAACCTTATTACATCCCGGAAAACTGCCCAATTGGACGTTACACACTGCTGTATGACCCGATTGATGGCTCCTCGAATGTAGACATTAATCTCGATGTCGGTGCAATCTTTTCAATTCGGAAGCAAGAAGGAAATGACATCGACGGCGAGGCGCGTGACTTACTACAAGATGGGCGCAAACAAATCGCGGCAGGATATATTCTCTATGGTCCAAGTACCGTATTGGTTTACTCCATTGGTACAGGAGTTCATGCCTTTACTCTCGACCCCAGCTTAGGCGAATTTATCCTTTCCAGTGAAAACATTCAAGTGCCAGATCATGGATCAATTTATAGCGTCAATGAAGGGAACTTCTGGCAGTGGGATGAATCAATTCGGGACTACATTCGCTATGTCCATCGCCATGAAGGCTATACCGCTCGTTATGGTGGGGCATTAGTTGGAGATTTTCACCGAATTTTATTTCAGGGTGGTGTTTTTCTTTATCCCGGTACGTTAAAGAAACCCCAGGGAAAATTACGTCTACTTTATGAGTCTGCTCCTCTCGCCTTTTTAGTCGAGCAAGCAGGTGGTAGGGCTAGTACGGGAACCCAAAATCTTCTGGATGTTGTACCAGAGGCGCTCCATAGTCGAACCCCTTTATTTATTGGTAGTAAAGAAGATGTGGCGCTTGTTGAGTACTTTATTCAGGATCGGGCACGGGAGTCGGAACCGGCTGTAATGGCTCGTTCGTAGCATAGGTTACTTAATAGTTTTCAGTCATTCGTTTAAATGACCAAGAAACGGCAACAATTAGTAGGAGTTTAATAATGACATCGACATCCAATAACCCGATTTTCCAAATTGAACAAAATTACGGTCAGAGTATCTGGATGGATAATCTAAGCCGTACTTTAATTGAGTCGGGCGAACTCAAGAAAATGATTGAAGAACGGGGAATTGTCGGTATTACATCGAATCCGGCGATTTTTGAAAAAGCAATTGTCGGGAATGCAACTTACGATACTGATATTGAAGCAGGTATCCGCGCCAGAAAATCGGTTTTAGAAATTTACGAAGGTTTGGTGTTTGACGATATTCGTAATGCCTGCGATATCTTGAAGCCAATTTATGAGTCGTCGAATAAACTCGATGGTTACGTCAGTATCGAAGTGCCTCCGACAATTGCTGACGATACAGAAAGCACGATCCAGGAAGCCCGACGCTACTACGAACAAATTGGTCGGGAAAATGTGATGATTAAAATTCCTGGGACAAAAATGGGCTTGCCAGCAGTTGAGCAAGTGATTGCTGATGGAATTAATGTCAACGTTACCTTACTTTTCTCGGTAGATAGCTACGTTGAGACAGCTTGGGCTTATATCCGAGGCTTGGAAAAGCGGGCAGCAGAAGGGAAAGATATCAGTAATATTGCTTCAGTAGCGAGTTTCTTCCTCAGCCGGATTGATAGTAATATTGACGACCGTGTTGATGAAAAACTCAAAGAAGGTTCTGAAGACATCAACATGGAAGTGCGGCTGCGGACCATTAAAGGCAAAATAGCGATCGCTAATGCCAAAATTGCTTACCAGAAGTATAAAGAAATTATTGGAAGCGATCGCTGGAAAGCTCTAGTTGAAAAAGGCGCGAAAGTGCAGCGTCTCCTTTGGGCAAGCACTGGGACGAAAAATCCAGAATACAGCGATGTCATGTACGTCGATGAGTTAGTCGGACCTGATACCGTTAATACCTTACCCCCAAGCACCATTGAAGCCTGTGCCGACCACTGTTCCCCAGCTAGTCGCATTGAAACAGGTGTGGAAGAAGCTTACAACTTGATGGAAACGCTTAAGGAACCCGACATCGATATTAACCTGAGCGAAGTGATGGACGAACTTCTACTAGATGGAATTGATAAATTTGTAACTCCCTTCCAGTCCTTAATGGCATCTCTAGAAGAGAAAGTCCAAAAGTTGGCAACAGTATAGTTCATCAGTCATTAAGTCATTAGTCACCGGTCATTGGCGCATATTCCTTGATTGAGGCAAAGGATTATGTAACAGGTGTTACGGATGACTAATTACTAATGACTGATAACTAATCACTAAATAACTAATGAAAAAGGACGAATAACGAAGATATGGTGACTCTGCTAGAAAATCCTCTGCGAATAGGTTTGCAACAGGAGCGGACGCCAGAACCCGCAATTTTGGTCATTTTTGGCGCGTCAGGCGACCTCACCCAACGGAAGCTGGTACCTGCCATCTACCAGATGAAACGCGATCGCCGTTTGCCTCCGGAAACAACAATTGTTGGTGTCGCGCGTCGGGAATGGAGCCACGACTACTTCCGAGAGCAGATGCGCGAAGGCATTGAGCAGTTCTCAGACGGTATTGGCTCCCAAGAAATGTGGGAAGATTTTGCCCAAGGCTTATATTATTGCCCCGGCGATATTGATAATCCTGAAAGTTATCAAAAGCTCAAAGCCTTCTTAAGTGAGCTGGATGGTAAGCGAGGGACACGGGGTAATCGCGTATTTTACCTGTCGGTTTCTCCTAAATTCTTCCCGGAGGCAATTCGACAGCTAGGCGCGGCGCGAATGCTTGCTGATCCCGTGAAGACTCGCTTGGTGATTGAAAAACCCTTTGGTCGAGATTTGACTTCCGCTCAACAGCTCAACCGCGTGGTGCAACAAGTCTGCAAAGAAGAGCAGGTTTACCGCATTGACCACTACCTGGGCAAAGAAACTGTTCAGAATCTCTTAGTTTTCCGCTTTGCCAACGCGATTTTTGAGCCAATATGGAATCGTCAGTTTGTTGACCATATCCAAATTACAGTAGCAGAAACCGTTGGAGTTGAGGACAGAGCAGGTTACTATGAATCCTCCGGTGCACTGCGGGATATGGTGCAAAATCACCTCATGCAAGTGTTTTGCCTGACGGCGATGGAACCACCCAATTCCCTTAATGCCGATAGTATTCGGACAGAGAAAGTTAAGGTACTTCAGACAACCCACCTTGCTGATATCAATAATCTGGAGACTTCCGCAGTTCGGGGTCAGTATTCCGCCGGTTGGATGAAAGGGCAGCAAGTTCCTGGATATCGGGACGAACCGGGCGTTAACCCCAACTCGACGACGCCAACTTATGTGGCGATGAAATTTCAGATTGATAACTGGCGCTGGCAAGGCGTCCCCTTCTATCTGCGGACAGGAAAACGCTTGCCGAAGAAAGTTAGTGAAATTTCAATTCAATTCCGGGAAGTGCCGCATTTGATCTTTCAATCTGCCGCACAACAAGCGAGTCCGAACGTGTTGACAATGCGGATTCACCCGAATGAAGGGATTTCATTACGTTTTGAATCGAAAATGCCAGGACCCGATCTCCGGACACGCACGGTGGATATGGACTTCAGCTATGGTTCAGCGTTTGGGATCGCTACTTCTGATGCTTACGATCGCTTATTGATTGACTGTATGGTGGGTGATCAAACCTTGTTTACTCGTGCCGATGAAGTCGAAGAAGCTTGGCGGGTTGTTACTCCAGCGCTTGCTGCTTGGGAGGCACCGACTAACCCCAATTCAATTCCGCAGTACGAGGCGGGAACTTGGGAACCTGCCGAAGCCGAGCAAATGATTAATCGCGATGGACGTAGCTGGCGCAGATTGTAACGGCTCATTAGTCATTATTCCTTGGTTTTTAACGAATGACTAATGACGAATAACTAATAACCAACAACTAACAACAAACTGCTATGGCAACACAATCTCCCCCAATTGTCTCAATACAATCGCCAAAAGATGTTTCCTTGAGTGAAATTGAGGCGGAACTCCATCAAATTTGGCAAAGTTATGGAGCGGCGGATGAAAACGGTGGTTCTCTTTCGGCAATTCGGGCATCAACGTTTACTTTAATTGTCTATGAACCCGAAGAAACTCAGCAGCTATTGGCGGCACTAGGATATTATTCCGGTCCTATTGACGGGATCGCAGGTCCCCGGATGGTTGCGGCTCTGAAGGCGGCACAGAAAGCTTATGGGTTGCAGCGGACGGGTAAACCTGATGCTGCGACGAAGGCAAAACTTCATGAGGAGTATGCCGAAAAACTCCAAAATGGGGCAACTCCTAGCTCGGATGGAAGCGATCGTCTCCAGTATTCTGCGGATCTAGAAGGAGCTGGGATCGCTGATTTGATTGCGGCATCTAATCCTTGTCGCATCATCGCTCTTTGTCCGATTGCGGGTGAAGATGAAGGGGTGACGGCTCAGGTGTCTGCTTCTTGCCCGATCCAAAAGCATAGCCAAAGTACGCTGGTATGCTGCGAATACGTAACACTGCGGGGCACTGCTGCCGCTTTGGAACGCAACGCGGGGATGATTTCAGCGCTGATGATTGGGGATCTTCCCAAGTTTATTTGGTGGAAAGCAACTCCTGACCCAGACTATGGTCTGTTTAAACGCTTGGTAGAAGATAGCAATAGCGTCATTACTGACTCTAGTTCCTTCCATCAGCCAGAAGTCGATTTATTGCGGATAAATACCCTGTTCGAGAAAGGCATTCCGATTGCAGACCTGAACTGGCGACGACTTGCAGCATGGCAAGAGTTGACTGCGGCAGCGTTTGACCCACCGGAGCGCCGTGCTGACCTTAAAGAAGTCGATCGGGTAACGATTGATTACGAGAAAGGAAATGAGGCGCAAGCTGTGATGTATTTGGGCTGGTTGGCAAGTCGCTTGCAGTGGCGTCCAGCTTCTTATCAAAAAGAAGGCGGAGATTACGACATCCGGCGCGTTCACTTTACTACACCAGACCAACGGAAAATAGAAGCGGAGTTGGCAGCAATTCCAATTACTGATTCTGGAGATATTCCGGGTGACTTGATTAGTCTGCGCTTGGGTTCGACCAATATGGAAGCTGACTGTTGCACTGTATTGTGTTCGGAAACAGCAGGTTGTATGCGAATGGAGGCAGGTGGCGGCGCTCAGTCTTGCCGTATTCAGCAGGTGACACCGTTATTTGACCAACAGACGGAGTTTTTGTTGAGTCAGCAATTGCAACGCTGGGGCATTGATATGCTTTATAAGGAAAGCTTGGCTGTTACGGCTGAGATTCTGAAATTAGCATAATTAGTCATTGGTCATCAGTCACTGGTCATTAGCGATTTATAGATAAGTGAACGCTGTAAAAACTAATGACAAACGATTAATGACTAGTGACGAACAAAACAATCATGACTTTAATTATCGCAGGCGAACGCAGTGGGGTGGGCAAGACAACAGTTACGCTCGCCCTACTGTCGTTTTTGTCCCAAAAGTCTCAAAAAGTTCAATCGTTTAAAGTTGGACCAGATTACATCGATCCGATGTTTCATCAGCGGGTGACAGGGCGTCCTTGTCGGAATTTAGACCCGGTACTAACTTCTGAAATGTATGTCCAGGATTGTTTTAACCATCATATTCACTCGGTAGATTATGCCTTAATTGAAGGGGTGATGGGGTTGTTTGATGGGGCATCGGGGCGGGATGATTGGGCGAGTACGGCTCATTTGGCGCGGTTGTTGGAATTGCCTGTATTGTTGGTGTTGGATTGTAGTCGCTTGTCTCGTTCAGTAGCAGCGATCGCTTATGGCTATAAAACCTTTGACCCTAGGATAGCGATCGCAGGTGTGGTCTTGAACCGAGTAGGAAGCGATCGCCATTTGGAACTTCTTAAAGACGCTTTGGAACCGTTGCAAATGCCAATATTAGGGGTATTGCGGCGTCAAGATAATATTACAATTCCCGATCGCCATCTGGGTTTAGTTCCCACAGCGGAAATGCCTCAGATGGACGCCTTAATTGACCGACTTGCCCATCTTGGAAATAGCTGCTTTGACTGGCAACGCTTGTTACCGTTGCTTACCCCCCCTAACCTCCGCACTAAAGCTCCGGCTTTGTTAAAGAGAGGAGAATCCATCTCTCCCCAAACTCCGGGCGGGTTAGGGGAAGTCTTACGGGTGGAGGGACCTAAAATTTCTATCCGAATAGCCGTTGCACGCGATCGCGCGTTTAGTTTTTACTACCAAGACAATCTGGATATCTTGCAAAAATTAGGCGCACAGTTAGTGTTTTGGAGTCCGCTTGATGACACCGAGTTGCCTGAAAATATCCAAGGATTGTATTTTGGCGGCGGTTTTCCAGAAGTCTTTGCCCAACAATTAGCGGAAAATACTAGCGCCCGTGAAGCCGTCCGAACCGCTATCTTGACAAATACACCAGCTTATGCAGAATGCGGAGGTTTGATGTATTTGTCTGAGCAAATTATTGATTTTGAAGGGCAATGTTGGTCAATGGTAGGAGTATTGCCAACAACAACAGTGATGGAGAAGCGTTTAACTGTGGGATATCGGCAGGCAACAGCGCAGCAAGATAGTCCGATGCTTAGTGCAGGTGCGACGGTTTGGGGGCATGAGTTCCATCACTCCCAGCTAACCGCGATGCCTAAGAAACCGTTGTTTGAGACACGGGGATATGACCACAGGAAAGGGAGCGCAGTGGCGACAGAAGGATGGCGAGTGCATTGCTGTCACGCTTCTTACGTGCATCTACATTGGGGTGGGCGTCCAGAAATTCCGCGTCAATTTCTAAAACAGTGTCAGCAGTTCATTTAGAAGTAGGATTCTGTTCAA
The DNA here is from genome assembly GCA_902805485.1 of uncultured Coleofasciculus sp. GTDB lineage: Bacteria > Cyanobacteriota > Cyanobacteriia > Cyanobacteriales > Coleofasciculaceae > CADCTM01. The sequence goes on from CADCTM010000735.1 coordinate 23,267, forward strand.
ACTATGGGAGCGCTACGTCTTCATAAACTGCGTTTAGTGTTTCCTCAAAGTCAATACTTTCAAGTTGAAATAAAGTCTGTTTTGGCGTATAAGATTGCAACACCCAAAGCCCTTGATCATTGCGCCGGAAGCACTCAACTCGCTGCCGCTTGGTGTTAATTAGGACATACTCACGAAGGGTTGCTAGTTCTTGGTAGTCGGCAAACTTGTCACCTCGATCAAACGCTTCTGTAGAGTCGGACAGGACTTCGACAATAAGAGTTGGAAATTGCTTGTAGGTGGAGGTTTCTTGATCGCGTGGGTCGCAAGTGACCATCACATCAGGATAGTAGAATCGATTTAGTGTTTCAATCCGGGCTTTCATGTCGGAAATATAAACACGGCAACCTGAACCTCGGACGTGGCTACGGAGAAGTGTTGCAATGTTAAGAGCAATGGTGACGTGGGAGTCACTTGCTCCTGCCATCGCGTAGATTTGCCCATCAATGTATTCGTGTTTGATAGGGCTTTGTTCCTCCATCTGGAGGTATTCGTCAGGTGTGAAACGCGACTGCTGGGGGGAAGCAATCATGGCTAGTATATGGCGATAAATTTATTCTTGTATTTGTAATTTTAGATAGGATTTGCGATCTGCTTGCAGCAGCGCTAGGCTAACGCCTCGCTTCGCTAACGCTATCGCTCCGTTGTGTCGCAGGTGATTGAGAGTGACGTGCTACCGCCAAGAAAAAACGCGATCTGCCTTGCCGCAGCGTTAGCGATTGCCTACTATTCCACAATCTCAGCTAACCTCATGGCAACGCATGACGTTGAAAAAATGTTGTTTTTTAGACCAAAAATAGCAAACACTCGGAAAACGCTTGCGCCAAATCAACTATGTATCACTCAACAGAAATCCATCTTGGGATAATTACTAAATCAATGTTATTGGCGGTAAGCTACCTGATAGAAATCAAGCCCTATTAGAAGGCTGCCATGCATATTGGATTTCTCAACCCACAAGGTAACTTCGATTCAGCCACTAGTCATATAACGGAACATCCAGATTTTGGTGGTCAGCTAATTTATGTCAAACAACTTGCCATAGCAATGGCTGAACAGGGGCATAAAGTTGATATTATCACCCGCCAAATTATTGACCCAGAGTGGCCTGAGTTTGCAGAGCAGTTTGACACTTATCCAGACGTGGAAAACGTCCGCATCATCCGATTACCAGCAGGACCCAAAGAATTTATACCAAAAGAGTTACTGTGGTCGCATCTAGTTAGCGATTGGGTGCCTAACATCCTGAAATTTTATCGAGAGGAGGGCGGTTTACCAGATGCCATGACTGCTCACTATGCTGATGGGGGACTAAGCGGCGTTCTGATTGAGGAAGAGACAGGCGTACCCTTCACCTTTACGGCTCATTCTCTGGGTGCCCAGAAGATAGACAAATTGGAAGCCACCCCAGAGAATCTGGCAGAAATAGAGCAGCAATTCCATTTCAAATACCGCATCATAGCCGAACGCTTAAGCATGAATCGCTCGGCTGTGAATATCACCAGTACAGAACAGGAACGCTTTGAGCAATACTCTCATCCCGCGTATCACGGAGCAGCGGACGTAAACAACGACAACTGTTTTGCTGTGATTCCACCAGGAGTAGACTCTTCGATCTTTAGTTCAGAAGCCCACTCCGAAAACGAGGAAGCTACCTACCAACTAATTCAAGAGCGATTGGCGCGAGATATCACTGAGTCACGCCGGGATTTACCTAGCATCGTGGCATCCAGCCGATTAGCTCCCAAGAAAAATATACTGGGGCTAGTGCAAGCCTTCGCAATGAGCCAAACGCTTCAGGAAAGAGTCAACTTGGTGCTGCTTACTGGTGGACTGGACGATCCGCTGCGCGAGGAGGCTAACGATGACCTAGCGGAACAAGCGGTCTTAGTCCCTATCCGCCAGGTAGTGCATGAAAATGACTTGTGGGGCAAGATTAGTGCTTTTGGCTTGTTGGATCAATCGCAAGAGTCACTGGCGGCAACTTATCGATTTATGGCTAAACGTGGCTCGGTGTTTGCGCTGACTGCGCTCTATGAACCCTTTGGGCTAGCTCCCTTAGAAGCGGCGGCAACGGGTTTACCAGTTGTAGCAACTCAGAATGGTGGTCCAAGCGAGAGCCTGGGAGACGGAGATCAGGAATATGGCGTACTCGTTGACCCAGCAGACCCGGCTGATATTGCGCGGGGTTTGGAGCGGTTGGTCTGCGATGAAAAAGAGTGGGAGCATTTTGCCCAAGCTGGTCAGGAGCGGGTGCTTTCGTCCTACACCTGGGAAACTACTGCGGAAAAATACCTGAGCCTGATCGAGGAGATTGTGTCTGCACCGAAAGCACGTCGTCCCGCTCAACTCGTCCCAATTCATCCCTACTTCCGTAATCCCCAACCGAATACTGATATTTCCCTGGAGGAATTGAGCTGTATCTACTTTAGTTCGCCAGTTTTGAGCCACTCTTAAGACTGAATAAGGTTTGATGTACAGGCGTTGCACAATCGCAGGATGATTTTGTTGTAGGGGCGTATGGCATTACGCCCTTTGAGTAGACCTCTTGCAAAAGTAGTCGCTGGGGTACTATGAGGTCTGAATAAAAGCAATCGCTAGCCGTCAATCATCAGCTTTGCTTATTATTCTGCTGAGGAAGCCGAAGTTCGTAATTGTACAGCCCAGCTATCAGATTAAACCTTAAACCAAATCGTTTTCGGCGATT
>CADCTM010000736.1:0-333 GCA_902805485.1 uncultured Coleofasciculus sp.
ATCTCGTTCTTTGTTTACAGCAGGTGTACCCAGTGTAATTGTGCCTCTATGGGATGTACCAGATGCCCCTACAGCCTTCCTGATGAGAAATTTTTACAAAAATCTCCAGCAGCAGCCTGATAAGGCTCAAGCGTTGCGCCAAGCGATGCTCACGACCATGAAACAACATCCCAATCTCAGAGCTTGGGCAGGATTTACACTGATTGGAGAAGCCGAGTAAGCATAACACTAATGCAAGAGTACCTTCGCTAAGCTTGCCTCCTGAGCTGACTTATCTAAAGCTATCCTCTAACGCGTCTCACGTCACGGCTCATCCTCGTGGGAGTGGAGAGC
>CADCTM010000736.1:343-1431 GCA_902805485.1 uncultured Coleofasciculus sp.
AGCTGTTGAAATGCGATCGCTTTTTCAATTAGGCGTATGAACGGAGATAACTCAACTAACCCCAAAAGGCGATCGCTTTCTGACCAAACGGGCGATCGCTACCAGCTAACAAAGTTTGTAATTTTGCCCTTGCAGCTAAGTACCTGTCTGACACGCTGTTAGCTTAACTAAAAGTCTGATTCCTAACGACCAACGGGCTTGAAGTTGCTTGAAAAACTGACAAATCGCCGTGCTTTTGCATCGGTGTTGAGGTTTAGTGAAGGCATATCTTTCCAGTACCGACCTCCCCAGCTTTTTACAGGTCGTGCAACTTCATCACTCAAGCCATATGCGCTTACCATGTCGTAGGCTAGCTCACAGGAGATGTAGAACTTACCCATTTTTATCTGCCCTCGGTTGCCACCAGTCAGGAGAAGGTCAGCCCCTTTTTCGCTACGGTTGGTGCATGACTGATAAGTAATTGCGACCGATTGAGCGATCGCCACATCATAGTAGCGAACAACGCCGCCATAGGCAGGTTGAGTGGTGTTGTTTGCGGGGATGTTTATATTTAATTCCTTATAAACCCCTATATCATCCCTTTCACTGAGGAAAGTAATATCCAAGGGGAGCGGCGCTGCATGGACTGGGGCAAAAGCCGTTACAGTGGCAGCGGTGATCGCTGAGAGAATTGTTTCTACTTTGACGGGCATGGGCTAATACGTTACACTTCTTTATTCAGTATGATGAGTCTCCTGAAAAGGAATTTTGCGATCGCAAACTCTTCAACTAACGGTTGTAGTACGTCACAAGAGCTTCATTTTTCGTTATACAGTAAACTTCCTTTAGAACATCTGAGGGAGATATGGAAAAAGAGTTTTCATCTTCCTCTACTAGTGATTATGGATTTGCGATTGGTGAAAGAGGATTGAGGGGGTCAGAGGCGATTACTTTCTGACCGAACGGGCGATCGCTTTTCCATTTAGTCATATGACCGGAATTGCTTCTACTACCTTAAAAGGCGATCGCATCTTCCCAGACCGGACGGGCAAAGGTGATCGATTTCTGACCGGACGGGCGATCGTTACGGCGCTAGCTCCTAACTGCTT
>CADCTM010000737.1 GCA_902805485.1 uncultured Coleofasciculus sp.
TTCCCTTTACTTGGTGATGAGCAATATGAGGCAGAGTTGTAGTTATAACTATTGCGACTAAGTTATAACTACAACTGGGTGCTATTTGTAGAGTTTTTTTCTTCGGCGCACTTCCCCAATTGCCAAAAATACTTCTTGGAACAGCTCAACATTCTGTTTCATTGTTTACATCCAATGCCGTTTTTGTCCCTTTTGAGCCAAGCGATCACTACCGTTCCAATCGTGAGTATATTGAGAATAAACAAGCCCAAAAACAGGAAAGCATCCTCATGTCGAGTAATGGGCACTCTGCGTCCGAGTCGGGCATCGCAACACCTGAATCAATAGCCACGGCGATGGAATCCATCAATACTCTGTCCGTATGGTTGAAAGAAGCCGGGTTAGATTCAAGTGTGATCGCTCATTTTAAGTTCAATGCGTTAGCTAAAAAGTTCCCCGACCTAGCAGACATCATTGAGGATGCCAAAAAGCTAATTGGAGCTACTGCACCCCTCCCAGAAGTAGGCATGACCGTGACTGACATTGCCTCTCGGCTTACCGACGATTTAGGTCGTAAGATTAAGCCTGCCTCTGTTAACGAGGCATTGGTTGAACTGGGATTTCAGGTGCGTCCGGAGAACGGCAAGCGCATTTGGCAGCTAACAGAATTCGGGAAAGAGTACGGATACAGCAGACTAGCTACCTCTGTGACCAATGACTGGTCAGGGCCGCAGGTAACGTGGCGAGAGTCGGTCATTCCCGTTCTCATTGATTATTTTGAATCCACCAATAACACAGCAGTTGAGACTATTGAAGCCTCAAACGAAGCGACACCCGCCGTTACCCTTCCAACACAGTCATCGGAGTTGGAACCAGAGGCGAAAAATTGGATGATAGGCGATCGCGTGAAAGCTCTGAAAAAGAAGGTGACAGCTTCCCAACGGTTGCATATTGACATGGAAGTGACCGAGGCGTACAAGCAACGGCACGGCAAACCTCCAGCTAAGGAACAAGTCAAAGACAAGTACTACGATATCTATCCCGCCGCCGATTTAGATTTGGTCGATGAGGCAATTGACCAGGTGCTGAAACGCTATGCAAAAAGTCATTAGCGAGCGACTTGGCATTTTCGTACTTACTACGGATTGAGCGACCATTTCCCACCCCAGCCATGAGCGCTCTCGCTTTATTCGGGGTTTTTGCAGTATCTGGACCAAAATCAGTGGCTTACTTTGATTCTGTGACAGATTAGTAGTCAGGTAAATTTAAGGTTGTTGTTTCAGCCAACCGATTGGGAGAGTTTGCCTTGATTAATCAGCGAAAGAAGTGGATTTGGAATTTATTTGTGCAATACCCATACAGCTTAGCTTGACGGAATTACACTCAAGTTTTGAGTGACTGCCTTTTAGCCCAGCTTCACACGATTGATACTCAGAATCAGGGATTT
>CADCTM010000738.1 GCA_902805485.1 uncultured Coleofasciculus sp.
CAACTAATGGGGATTCGGAAGGTTCCAGTTCATCCGCCCAAGTTGCCGGCCATTGGATGCGATCGCTTGTAAAATGAAGCGGGTCATTTTCCACCCAAGGAGCATCAAGAGCCTCTTCAATTAGTTCAAATTCACCATTATCAAACGGCAGGCCTGGCGCGGCAACTTTAGGAGAAACGCGCTCCCGAATTCCCTCTCCTGCTTGTACGATCGCCCGATGGTGGCAGTAAGGATTATTTCCGCGACGGTTAAAGAAAACATGGGCAGTCCAAGTACAGCCCCCTCGGCAAAGCTCGGCAAACTCACAGGTTTTACAAAAGCCCCATAAATGCGCTGTTCCTTGAGGCGTTCCCGCTCCTAAATTGAAACGCAACTCGTCAGTTTCTTCAACAATTTTACGCAGTGAATGGTCTCTGATATTGCCACCAGTATAAGCTGATGTGGGTAAAGAGGGACAGCCTTTAATCGCACCATCTGCCTCAATTCCTAAAGTAGAAAGTCCTGCTGAACAGCCTTGCCAAAATGCCCACTCGTTTTCGTCACCGCGTCCCCGCAAAAACCGTTCCTCAGGGCCATAATAACCGATGTTATTACCGGGCTGGATTTGAACACCCTCGCGCTTTGCCCGACGAGCTACGCGGGCTAGCATGGGATAAATATCCAGTAGTTCGCAGGGTTGCAGGAGAATATGGGCGTTGTCTGCCGCATTACCCATCGGCACGGTTAGTTGAATTTGCCAAGCAATCGCCCCGGCGTCGCGGATATGTTCGTAGATGCAAGGAAATTCTGGTGCTGACAGGCGGTTAATTTGGGTGTTACAACCGAATTTTATGCCAGCTTCTTTGAGATGGCTCATGGTTTTAAACGCATATTTCCAAGAGCCTTGCCGTCCGCGCAAGCGATCGTGCGTTTCCTCCTTGCCATCAATGGAAACCGAGACGGTTGCAATGCCTGCTTCTTTCATTCGACGTGCTGTTTCTAGCGAGATGCCATAACCTCCAGTCGTCATACTGCAAAGCATCCCCGCTTGATTAATCGCTTCAGCAATTTGCAGCCAATCTGGACGCATAAATGCTTCGCCACCAATCAATGTAACTTCTTTAATGCCGACTTCTGCCATCTGCCGAACGAGGTCAAAGGCCTCTTCTGTAGTAAGCTCTGTGGTGCGTGCATTTCCGGCTCGCGAACCGCAGTGATTACAAGCCAAATTGCACTTTAGAGTAATTTCCCAAACAGCGTAACTCGTGCGACGGTATGTCATAAAAACCTTTAGTTTTTTTGAGATATAAACGGGTTAAGTTAATTTTTTACCCTGTGGAAGACAGACTCAAAACCTTAGGTATCCATTTTTATTTGCCCTCATAACAAAAAAGAAATAGAGACGGAGTAAATATTTTCAGATCGAGGAAGTTTGACGGCGTTAAT
>CADCTM010000739.1:0-8117 GCA_902805485.1 uncultured Coleofasciculus sp.
GACAACTGGATGGGGCAGGCGTTAGCTTCTCTGGCGCAGCTTCCCCTGTATCGAGGTGAATTACCGAACAAAGCCTATAATGCTGCAACTCTAACCCCAATCAACTACGGACAGTTGGAAAACCGCCAAGAAATTGGTTTTTCAGCGCTTGACCTGGGACGACTGGTGCAGTGGCTCGATATCATCGCCGCTCGCTATCCGCAACACGCGGCTGCTAGTCGAGGGGTGACGGCTCGCTGGAAGCGCGATCGCTTAGTCAGCAACGGTCAACTGATGAGTACCGATGCACGCAACGGTAAGGAAACCTGGACTCAGGAAGGTCGCCTGGGTTATGAGCAATATGCTGCCTATGGGTTGAGTAAGATTAACGTGTCGGCTCCTAAGGCACTTGATCCAAGGGCTGAGACTACTGACATTAAAATATTGGGTGTTTCTGTGCCAGTTGACAAGCGCGATATGCAGGCCTCTGGGACACCCAATTATGTCACCAGCGAACCTTATGTGCTTGATGGGCTAGAGAGTGGTTTCAAAGCCCTGCCTGTTGAATTTGCGGGTCGGGTGTTACAAGCCCAACAGCATCGCTATCTAGCGACGAACCAACTGACCGCCTGGTCTGAGGACAATCTGGATAAAGCGCCCTGGTTTGTCTACAACTCGATTTTCGTCAATGGTCAGCCTTGGAAGACAATTGACGAATCTGGCAAGGATGCTGCGGCTTTCCGGGGCAGTAGCGTAAAGGCGGCAGTGGGTTGGCACGTTCTCTTCCGCACCGTCTATACAGAGAAGCTATATAAGGGTATGCGCTGGCTAGCAGACCCGAACCAAGCCGTGTTTGCAGGCTTTTACGAACAAACTCAGCAGCCAAACCGAGCTATCACCCTGAACACTAACGCCATCATTCTGGAGGGTCTTCTCTATAGCAAAGTCGGACGCCCCCTAGAGCTTTGGGCACATGAGAAGCATTAATTAGGCGATCGCCTTGCTGCTCACCTTGGCAATCCGGAGCGTTACTCATTAATACCATTTGTCTAAATACCAGCTTCATTAGAAACTCAAATATTTTTAGATAAGTCGTAACTAATGGCAGATATTTTTCGACTTTATATTTTTGTTTTGCGGTCTAAATTTTACGCAAAAATTCTTTTTGGATATATACACGTTCAATATATAGTCATTTTGAGTGCAGGAATATGGATATTACCAATATCTAAATTACAGGCTGCAACTGAGAATTTTGTTTCTCCAAAAACCTTTGAAAATGTAAACTTACCCTTAGAATTAAGCGAACAAATTTCCTCGGATGGTACGCCAGAAAACCCTCCTCCAGAACCAGTTAGCCGTTTTAAAAGTTCCTCAAGCGAACAAATTTCTTCAGTTAGCAAGCTGGAAAATCTTACTCCAGAACCAGTTAGCCGTTTTGAAGGCTCCTCAGTTGAGCTGCACTATCCATCAAAACCACTGCCTCAGTTAATGGCTGGACCAGAAAACTTCAATCCTGGACTGCGATTACCACCGCCACCACCTCCTCCATCAGCACCGCCGAGCCAACCGCCAGATTCAACAGAGCCTGTAACTCCTGCTGTCAAACTGGAAAGTCTCACAACAGATTTTCGTAGGGATGCAGATAACTTTAATCAACACAATTTATTTATCGAACCAACGGCTCAATTTCGTTTACGTAATGGCAACCGTTTTCGCATCAAAACTGGCTTCAATTCTTTTGAGGAGCGAAAAGTTGAGTCAGTTACCAACATTCCTTTGCACGTTGAATGGGAAGGAAAAGTTGATCAAGTAAATCTGACAGTGGGGGGGGGAGTTGATTTATTCGACCGTTTACCAACGGCTGTTAATTTGAACGCCAAGGCAGAACTGCCACTTGCAATGAAGGTCAGTTCATCTGGTCAACTGCAATCAGGGGTGATTGTATCGGTAGCAGTGGAACAAGGTTCTTACAAGGCTAATGCCCAAACCCTAGACAATCAAATCACCGCTTGGCGGTTTGGGCCGAGTATCTATTGGCAAATTGAGCCAAAGACTAGCTTGTATTCATCATTGCGCTTGGGCAGTTATAACGATGGCAATTTTGAGCAGCAGTCTTTTAGCCGACTAGAGCGCAAAATCGGGCAATTTTCCGTAGCCGCTAACGTATTTAACTGGAGTTACACACATGATGTTCAAGAAACGAGTGGATATTTTTCTCCACCGGATTTCCTGGTTATCAACGGGGAAGTGGCTTTTGAGGGAAATGTCTTCGAGAATCTACGCTGTCGCCTCGCCACATCACTGGGAACCCAGCGGTTAAGCGGGAAATGGACGAGCGGTAATAACTATCAAGGTCGTTGTACGGCTAAGTTATCACCCAACTTAGAAGCTGACTTTGGTTATAGCTACTCGAATGTCCGAAATCGGGACACAGGGGGCAGTTCGTACAACAATCAATCCTTCACAGGACAGCTACGGGTGAGATTTTAGAACTTTTTTTGTTATTGCTGTTCCTGAGAGAAAAAAATTGGGAACTCTATCTAGATGAGCTACCCGTCACCTCTGTCTATGCGGACTTCATCAATACAGGATGACTGAACCTGAGTACCGAGAAGGCAGGACATCTACTAACCAGGAGCTGAAATGAATTCTGAGTTTGAGCCACCACCCAAAAGATTGTCTATCTTGGCTTTGGTCAAACGTCATCATCAAAAGTGGTCAAGGTTGATTGCTCTATTCCTAGTAGGGGCAGTTTCACAGTCTTTACTGAATGTTTCTGTGCCAAAGGCAACCCTGGCTCAAACTCCAGCAACTGCGGCTAATGCCTGCACACAAATTACCGCCCCTCTTACGCCAGAGGAACAGGCTTACGCTAAGACAGCTTGGCAGTACTTCGTTAAAAACTATCAGCCAGCAACGGGATTTACAAACTCCACTGGTGGGTATCCTTCCGGCACCCTCTGGGATATTGGCAATTACTTAATGGCACTAAATTCAGTGCGTTGGCTCAATTTAATCGACCAAGCAGAATTTGACTCCCGACTCAACCAGTTTTTGAAGACCCTTAGTAGTCTCAAGCTATTTGAGGATACCTTGCCGAACAAAGCTTACAATGCCGCTACTGGGCAGATGACTGATTACGGCAACAAACCAGTAGAGAAAGGCATTGGCTGGTCTGCTTTGGATGTGGGTCGGATGTTGGCAGCATTTCACGTCATCCGTACCTGTCATCCACAGTACGGAGATTGGATCAAGGGGATTGTAACGAAGTGGAAGATAGAGCGATCGCTAAAAGATGACCAACTCTATGGTGCGCTCGTTCGACCTGATGGCAGCACGTTGTTGGTGCAAGAAGGACGACTGGGTTATGAGGAATATGCAGCAAGAGGTTATGAACTTTGGGGCTTTAAAGCATCAAAGGCACTAGCTTTAGAACCCTATCAATTTGTGGAAATTAACGGCGTCAAAATCCCCATTGATACCCGTGACTACCAAAAGACTAATGCTAACAATTACGTCGTCAGCGAGTCCTATATTTTAGATGGTATTGAATTTGGTTTGGAAGGGTATTTAAAGGAGTATGCTGCCAATGTCTTAGAAGTGCAAAAGCGTCGCTTCGATTCCACAGGGCAGTTGACCTCTGTATCGGAAGACAACATCGACCAAGCGCCTTATTTTCTCTACAACACGGTTTACTCTAACGGCACTTCTTGGGCAACGATTACCGATGAAAATAAGCCTTACCCGCAGCTACGCAGTATCAGTACGAAAGCCGCATTTGGCTGGCGCTATCTTTACCCAGACAACGCCTACGCTCAAAAAGTTTTTGATGCAGTGAAGGATTTGCGTAGTCCCGATGGGGATGGCTTCTACGCTGGGCTTTACGAAGAAACAAAGCAGCCAAATAAATCGCTGACAGGCAATACTAATGGACTAATTCTGGAGATTTTGTACTACAAAGCTAGAGGAAATCGCCCACTCATCGGCTCAAGTTTGGTCACTTTTGCAACACCGGGAAAACCGAGTAGCAGTGCTTCGACCGCTACAGCTACAGCGAGTCCATCCACAGGGACACAAGGTTCTACGTCACCACCTGCTGACCTAATCACTGTTGAACCCATTCCTTCAGTAGGAAAGCCTCAGCCCTCAGCTTCCCCCAAGCTAACAAGAGCACTGACTGTTCCAGAACGGCGTTATGCCCAAGCAGCTTGGCAATACTTTCAAGCCAATTATCAATCGAACAGTGGATTGGTTAATGACCGTAGTGACATGAAAGGTGCAACGCTGTGGGGATTAGGGGATTATCTAGCGGCTTTAAATGCGGCACGCGCCCTTGACATTATCACCGCCCAAGAATTTAGCGATCGCACACGGCATCTGTTAGGTGCCCTGAAGAGGCTGCCTCTTTTTGCTGGACAGTTACCCCATCGGGGCTACGATACCCAGACCTTGAAACCTGTAGACTACGGTGGTAATTCCAGCACACAGGGAAGCAGCAATCCCACCGCAGAGGGAACAGGTTGGTCAGCTCTTGATATGGGGCGAGTACTGGCAGCGCTGTATACCCTGAAAAACTACCATCCTGAATACACAAAAGCGGTCGATCAAATTGTGCTGGATTGGTCGTACTCACAAGTCGTGCGGGATGGTGTTCTCCTCAGTGCCACAGTAACGAAGGATAAGAACGGGCGACTCTTGACACAAGTCAATCCTGAAACTCGTCTTGGTTACGAGGAATATGCAGCCCGTGCCTTTCAGTTGTGGGGTTTTAAGGTCGATAGCTCAACAGTTGGTGGTGAGTATCAAACCACCTTAGTCGAGGGTGTTCAGGTGCCAACTCAACGCCGCCAACAGTCAGGAAAGCCCTATACAGTTAGTAATCCCTTCTTACTCTACGGCTTAGAATTTGGCTTTGACCCTCAAATGAGCCAGCTAGTGCAACCCCTGCTTCAGGCTCAAGAGTCGCGCTATCGTCGTACCGGAACCTTCACTGCTGCTGCCACCACCCTGCTTGACCATTCGCCCTACGTGGTTCACAGCACAATTACTGCTCGAGGAGAGGCTTGGGCAACTTTGGAGGATAACGGGAAGTCCGTACCAGATAAACGTACAGTCAGCACAGCCGCTGCCTTCGCCTTTTATGCCCTATTCCCGGCAAACGACTATACGCGCCAATTATGGCAAGCAACAACAGACCTCTACAACCCTCAACTGGGCTACTATGAAGGCTTTTATGAAAAAACGGGTAAACCAGCGACTGCCCTAGCAGGCAGTACCAACAGCCTGATTCTGCAATCCCTGCTGTACAGGGTAACGAATCAGCAGCCCTTGATTCGTCCAGAAACCGCCATGGATTCTCCCTGGTGGCGGACAGTGGCAGAGGGAGATCCGGGGCGTGGTTTGCCGACTACTGCCCAGCAAGCCGCTCGATTGATTGTAAACTCCTCCGGCGCTTACTGGACTTCAAGCAGTGGCAACACTACACCTGTTTCACTGGAAAAACAGCCTGTACCAAGTGCCCCGACTAGCTCATCTCCCGCGCCTCTTGCGGGTGGGCAGGGCGGCACAGCTTCTGCTGTTCCAATGCCTTCGCCACCAACTGTAGAACCAACGGCAATCCCTTCACCAGATTAACCGTCGTCAATGAAGATTCCCTTGACCGTCCTCCCTACTTTTTGTACTACAGCGTCTATGCCAATGGACAACCCTGGAACGCCATTAGCAGTAGGGGGCTATCCCCAATTGCGATTCATCAGCACGAAAGCCGCCTTTGCTTGGCAAGCTTTGATGCCCAATGACTCCTATACCAGCATTCTCAGAAAGGCTGTTGAGAACCTTGGCAATCAAAATAGAGGCTACCTTTCCGGGCGTTATGAGAATTCCAATTTGGGGGTTAATACCGCCATTGATGTCAACACCAATGCCGTCATTCTCGAAAGTCTGCTCTACCAAGCGAGGAGTGGGCAGCCACTCGCATTTTAAGGAGTTAGGAGTCAGGGGTCATCTGACTCCTGACCACTTACCTCGCCCTTCAACTAGCATCTAACTCACTATGTCTACTTCAATTTCAGTTGTTGAAAATTCACCGACCTTTTCCGGTAACATCCGCTCTCGTTTGAGAGACAGAACACTACTGTTTCGTTATCTGGCAGAAATCAATTTAATATTCGGTGCGTGGTATCTGCAATGGCGGATTACCCACTCGATTAACTTTGCAGCCCTATGGCTTTCAATCCCTCTCTTGCTAGCAGAAATTTACAGCTATTTTGGCGGCGTGATGTTCTTAGTTGGTCTGTGGCGACCTATAGTTCGACGGATAAAATCTCTCAATCAATTGACACCACAGTTGCCCCGTTCTGAATGGCCTAGTGTTGATGTCTTTATTACTTGCTATAACGAACCCGTAGAGATTGTAGAAGAAACTACCAAGGCAGCTCTAGCCATTGATTATCCGGCAAGTAAACTGTGTGTTTATGTGCTGGATGATGGTAATTCTCCAGCCCTACGAGGGATGACAGAAAAATTAGCTTTGGAAGATTTACAATCACCTCTCTTGCAACAAGAAGCTGAACAAATTAATAAGGAGCGATCGCAACTGGTTAACTGTCTCCAGCAGCTCGAAAACCTCACTCCAGAAATTCCAAAAGCCGAACAATTTCTCCAGTCATTCCAGCTTCAAATCAATACAGAGCCTAAGGATTTATCACGAGTTTTGTCTTGGTTCGATCAGTTACGTCAACCCTCAATTCCTGCAAATGTTTGGTTGGAGTGCCAGACAGTAATTGCTGAAGGTTTTGATAATGCAGTTCGCCATGCTCATCGAGGACTGCCATCACAAACTCCTATTGATATTAAAGTTACAATTTTCAGCCAATCTATTGAGATTAGGATTTGGGATCGCGGCTCTGATTTTGATTTTGAAGAACATATGCAACAGATGCCGGATGAAGTCGATGAAATGGCTGAAGGTGGACGCGGTGTAGGCATCATGAATAAAATTGCCGATCACCTGAGTTATACGCGATCGCTAGATAATCGGAACTGTTTATTAATTATCAAATCCTATTCTCCATCCCCAACCTGTGACAGCACAAGTACTTTTGGAACTGTAGTTGGATATTTGCAAGGTGTACGGCAACTGATTCTTTTGTTAAATCCCAAATATCACAAAGTTAGCGATTACCTTGCCACTGAACGGAAAACTCTGGAAAAAGCAATTTATCAAAAAGAGCTGCAATTAAGTGAACTTGCCCGTTGCCGCTATATTGCTCGTCCAAAACCTAAGGGTAAACCTCACCATGCCAAAGCAGGTAACATTAACTACGCGATATTTTCTGGCGAAACTTCGGGAGACTTCATCCTTACCCTGGATGCCGACCATATTCCTAAACCAGAATTTATGCAACGAGTTTTACCTTACTTCTATACCTACAATCTCTATACGGGAAAATATGAAAGCAATCAAATCGCTTTTGTGCAAACACCCCAGGCTTTTTCTAACATTCCCACGGGCGACCCTTTCGGACATCAAGCTCACTTATTTTATGGGCCAATTCAACAAGGTAAAGATGGTATGAATTCAGCCTTTTACACAGGAACAAATGCTGTGTTGAGGCGTGAAGCGCTGATTAGTGTCGGACTGCAAAACTTTTCTGATGAATTTTCCAAAGATGAAAAACGATTAGACGAATTTGATTTAGTTGGTGGAGTGTCTAGCAACAGTATTACAGAAGATATGAATACGGCTATGCGTCTACATGCTGCTGGCTGGAAATCCGTTTATCATCATGAAGAATTATCAGAGGGATTGGCTCCTGACGACCTCAGTTCTACCCTGAAACAAAAGCTGCGCTGGGCGCAGGGAACTATTCAAGTACTGTTACGAGAAAATCCTCTCACAAAGTCTGGATTAAGTTTTTGGCAACAGCTGCAATATTTTCAGACGATGTACAGCTACTTTTCTGGTTTTGCCACTGTTATTTTTATTGCCTGTCCCATCATCTATTTTTTCACTGGAATTATTCCAGTGAGTGCCTATGGCACTGATTTCGCCCTACACTTTATCCCGGCGTTTATCCTCAATCGTTTAACTTTTATGGCGGCAAGTTGGGGTATTCCAGCAGGAGAACTTTGGC
>CADCTM010000739.1:8127-8482 GCA_902805485.1 uncultured Coleofasciculus sp.
GCTCTGAACAGTATGCTATTGCTCTATTTCCTCTGTTTATCCAAGCCGTTTGGAGTGTGTTTACCGGACGACCTATTAAATTCCAGGTAACACCAAAACAACGTCAATCGGGAATTTATCTTCGGTTAGTTTTGCCTCAGTTGACTATCGTTGCTCTAACTATTTTGGGAATGCTGTGGTGTATTTATCGCTTTGCCGTAGGTCAGTTAGAAAATCCCTGGCTTTATCTGCTCAATGGGCTTTGGGCAGTCTATAACGTATCACTTTTCTGGGTGATAATCCGTGCGGCTATTTGGCAACCGAAATCAACTTCATAAATGTTGCTCAGTTTCCGCAGAAAGCAACATCAGAAAAA
>CADCTM010000740.1:0-394 GCA_902805485.1 uncultured Coleofasciculus sp.
CGTGTATGCCTATGCACCGGGCTTTGCCTACTCAGATGGCCTGAATTTCAGTGACTTCATGCACGATTCTTCAGATGCCAAGGCGGCCCAAGAGAACGCATCAGTCCTCAACTGTAACTTCCAAGAACCTGGAACCAAGCAAGATCCGTTCTTTGGCCCCCAGGGAATCTCTCTGCTAAGGTTGGTGCTCATGCTGGCTAAGCATTCTCCCTACCCTGATCTGCTCACAGCCTGGAAGATTCTTTCTCTGGAGAATCTGGCTGGGCGGCTTGCTGCTGCGAAGCGATACGGCTTATTTAACTTTGATGGGGCGCTAGATAGCTGGATTGGGGAGGCAGCGGTGGCACTGCGCTCGGTGGCTCACGCGGAAGAAACGTCGGTCGGCATCGTCGGT
>CADCTM010000740.1:404-1421 GCA_902805485.1 uncultured Coleofasciculus sp.
GGATTTACCAGGTAAGCAAATCATCTTTTTCCAGGTCGATGAGCAAAGTGAAGCGGCAACCTCGCCCTTAGTAGCCGCAGCAATTCACATGCTGGTGAAGCGCAACCTGAATGCGACAGTGAAACGGGATCGCCCCTTGGGATTGTTCCTGGATGAGTTTAGCTCGATTCGTTTACCCGATATTGAGGCATGGATCAATCGCTTTCGGGAGTATGGAATGGTCTGCTTGCTGTCCTATCAGTCAGATGCTCAAACGCGAATGCGCTATAGCCGAGACTACGCTGAATCAATTCTTAGTAGCTGTAAAACCAAGATTGTGTTCAACACGGGGCATCCTGAAACTGCTGAGAAGGTATCAGCTTCACTGGGGCAAAAAGATGTCTGGTACGATGCTCAATCGCGTTCTTACGGCAAGAATAACAACAGAAGTACAACTGAGCACGTTCAAAAGGTTCCCCTAATGTCTGGTCCAGCCCTTAATCGGATGGACACAGGAGAGTGTGTCATCATGACTCCTGGATTTGACTACCGGCCCCATAAACTCCGGGTGCCACTAAACAGACAAGATGACAAGCTCTGGAGCCGTTGTACGCAAGTGTGGGACCAACAGATGTGCCCACTCTTGATTGAGCAAACTGAACAGCGTTTAGAGGGAGTCTCACTGGATGTAGAGCTGAGCGATCGCGATGTGATCGCTCAGACGATGTTACCCACTGCTGAAGAATTGGAGGCACTAAAAAATGTCCGGGAGTTACGAGCAAGATCAGGAGCGGTTACTTAACACAGCTGCTCAGGCTGTCTCCAGCGCCGTATCGGTTGGTTCACAGCTATTGATGAACCGGCGTCAGCCGCTGAAAGTTCAAGTGAGAACGGCAGCTCAGGATGCACAGGATGTCCGCAAAGCGATACAACAGGGTACTTCTAAGCCAGAGATTTCCAAGAGCATCCGCCAGGGAGAAGTTTATCAACGAGTGGCTAAAGCGGGAGGTGATGCTGAAAAGTACGAACAGTTGATCA
>CADCTM010000741.1 GCA_902805485.1 uncultured Coleofasciculus sp.
GAAGAGAATATTAAGTGTCGTAAGCCTATGGCACTTTACAGAAGACCAATCGACTCATTAGTCATAAGTTTTTTCCACGAGTACTAGTCCCTATCTGATCTTGAAATGTCAGGCAAAACCGTAACGCCTAAAACAATTCTCCAACCCATTGACCGTTTGGCTTTGGCAGTAATGCTAATGCTGAGTGTGTTGATTGCCATATTGCTGTTGAGTGGCGATCAAACGGCGCCCCGCGTGCGGGATTTTAGTTGGCAGGATAAACAAGTTGGTGCAGAGGATATCGCTTTTACTCTGACCTTTAATCGACCAATGAACCACGCCAGCGTAGAAGCAAATCTGCAAATTAATCCCCCACTTCCCGGAAAAATTAGCTGGGCAGGGCGACGGATGGCTTATACACCCCTAACCCCTGCACCCTATGGCAGCAAGTACCAAGTCCAAATTAAGGGGGCAAAAGACCAGTTGTCGAAGGATGAGAAGAAAGGCACGCTGATCGAGCCATTTACGGGTTTCTTTAGCACCCGCGATCGCGTTTTTGCCTACGTCGGAGTTGAGAAAGAAGAAAACGGACGGTTAGTTCTCTACAATCTCACCGCAGGTAAAAAAACGCTCCTGACACCCCCGGATTTAGTCGTAATGGACTTTAAGCCCTACCCGGACGGCGATCTCTTATTATTTTCGGCAAGCGATCGCAAAACACAGGAACAAGGCTTACTGGAACAACAGTTATACACCGTAACAACCGGACTATCATTTAATCCTGAGCGGACCAACTCCTCCGAATCCGTCGGCAGAATTAACCCAATCTTAGATAGTAAAGACTACCAAAATTTGAAATTTGACTTATCTCCCGACGGCAAAACCATTGTGGTTCAGCGCGTGAACCGTCGCAACCCTGCCGAGTTTGGTTTATGGATACTACAACCAGATGCCAAACCCCGCCCCTTAAACAATCAGCCTGGAGGTGACTTTTTAATTGCCCCTGACAGTGCCTCCGTTGCCGTTGCCCAAGGACAAGGTGTCGCCATCCTACCCTTGACATCTGCGGCAAAACCCTTGGACTTTCTGCCTAAATTTGGCATGGTTCTCAGCTTTGCTGGAGATGGCACGGCGGCGGCGATGATGAAGTTTAATACAGACTACACGCGATCGCTCTTTTTAGTGACAAACCAAGGTGTGCAAAAAGAACTTGTGCGGACAAGTGGTTCAATTCTCGCTTGTGAATTTGCGCCGAAAAAAGACAGGCTTTATTGCCTCTTGACTCAACTAATTAAAGGAGAAGAATATAAGGAAGAACCCTTCTTCGCCGCCATTGACCTGCTTGTCCCCAATGACAGCAAACAGCAGTCTGTCAAGCCCTTAGTCGTCTTAGCTAGCCAACGGGATATTCAAATGAGCTTATCACCCGACGGTTTAG
>CADCTM010000742.1 GCA_902805485.1 uncultured Coleofasciculus sp.
ACGACTGTAAGTTGGGTCATAGTGAGTGGTCAACAAATCACTGACTAAAGTGTGCCATTGACCTGCATCAATTAGACTATACCACTGGTTAATTTTTTCTCCGCCATAGCGAGATTTAAGGCGGTCTAGCTTACGTTTAAGGAGTTCTGGATGAGCAATTAGATGGGGATATTCTTGCAATAACCATTCAATTCTGGAAACTTGTGGGGGCTGAATTTCAACACACTGCGCCTGCTTCATTTGTTGCCAAAGGGATGATGGTAGATAAACCTGTCCAATTTTATTGCTTTCGGCTTCTAGCCAGATCGGCTTACTGGCATCAAAACGTTCTAACTCTTGCAGCAGTAACGATTCAAAATGCTTTTGTGAAGGTTGAGGTGAAAGTTTACCATCCCATTCTTGACCAAGTAAAGAACCGCGATGATTTGCCAAACCTTCTAAATCTAAGACTTGGACATTGCGCTGGGCGAGTTGGCGCAGAATATGAGTTTTACCACTTCCCGTCATGCCACACAACACCCAGTAGGTAAATTGTTGTGGTAGATGTTGTAAGCGATCGCGTACAGAAGTCCGGTAGGTTTTGTATCCTCCATCCAGGACTGTAGCGTGCCAGCCGATTTGGTTCAAGACTAAAGCCATACTATTGGAACGCTGACCGCCGCGCCAGCAGTATAGTAGTGGATGGTAGTCTTTATTTTTTGTCGCAAAGTGACTATTTAGATGCTTGGCAATGTTTTGGGCAACTAAGGCAGCGCCAACTTTACGAGCCTCAAAGGGGCAGACTTGTTTGTAGAGTGTACCAACTTTTGCCCGTTCAGCATCATTGAGTACTGGCAGATTAATCGCATCAGGTAGATGATCTTCGGCAAACTCACTTTCGCTTCTAACATCAATAATCTCGTTGTAGGTTTCGTTCCAAGGTTGCTGGGTATAATTTGGCGATCGCGGCATTACAATTAATTTCTGAAGGATGAAAAATAAAGCATAACGTGTGGAATTTTAGATTAGGCGAAGCAAGAGCCTATTGACATCTACTAAAAGGTAATCTACAGGTTATCTTTAGGTAGGTAAAACATAGGGAACATGAGGATAGAGTTTGCCCTTCTTAATGTACGAGCCAGAGACTCCTAACGAAAGAATTTACGAATTGAAGTTTGGTGAAAACACGCTCGGCTACGGTAAGGACAACAGTATCGTTAGTGGAAAAGTTGCAGCGGGAAATAAATATTGGTTCAGATAAACTAATTCAGTATGCACATATTAGCGATAAAACTAATGTGGCAAGTCGGATTGGTAGCGCAGCAGAAGCAGATGAAATTGTAATTTCTCAAAGCATCTTTGACAAACTCACTAATCAAAGTTTACCTCTTGAAAAGCTACCTCTAATTATGGTTAAAGGTAAGGATCAACCTTT
>CADCTM010000743.1 GCA_902805485.1 uncultured Coleofasciculus sp.
GGCGCTTCACTACGACTAACTAAAGTAAGGGTTTCTTTATCAAAAATCAGAATCTGAGTTGCCTTACTAGGTTGCCATTCTAGTGCATCGCTAAAGCTACTCAAACCAATCGCCGCTGGTAATAAATTTACCCGTACTGGCGGCACGAAAAATACGAGATATTGCCCTGCCATTGCAAAGTCATGAACTAGGGGCAATCCCTCTAATTGCACTGAGTTTTGTTGGATAATTTTGCCAGTAGCATCGCTTTTATAAACCCTAAGTATTGCATTCAATCCAGCGGCAATACCAAAGTTGAAAATTTCCCCAGTTTGCGGATCAACTTTCGGATGGGCAGAATAAGGCGCATTTGATTCCAACTGTGTTAAATTATCAAATCCTTGGGTTTCTAATGTTAGAAGATCCAAGGCATGAGGATTTCCACCTTCCCATAAAGCCAAGAGTTTATCAGGTAATGCCATTACTGAAGTATTCGCGGCATTTTTAATCGGTTTTAACCACTGATTCCAAACCGGTCCCGGCGCCGTCATACCATAGTTACCGTAGAGGAATTCGCCTTTTTCAGCTTCTTCTTTGTAAGCAGCAGTTTGCACATAGCGATAAAGTCCGGTTGCACCTTCATCGGTGAAATGCACTCCTAAGATTGTTCCATCACCATCAAACCAGTGTCCTACTCGTGTTGTGCCGCGTTGTAAGCGTCCGGGACCATTGCGATATAGGGAACCGCGTAAACCCTCGGGAATTCTGCCGGATAGGACTTTTAGAGGGGTTGCAGGGAATTCTTGGGCGGGTTGGGAGAATGCATTTGCCCAAGCTTTTTTTAGGGAGGGTTTGTTAGCGGTTTTCATAAATTAGGAATTGGGACATATTTATAGTTATTACACTTAATCCGGAAGATCCCCCCAACCCCCCTTAAAAAAGGGGGCTAAGAGAAAGAGAAATTTTCCCCTTTGCTCAAAATCTTTATCTCTATTTTCCCCCCTTGTCTAAGGGGGGCTAGGGGGGATCTAATCTGCAAGCGAAGTCTACTTTATCGGAACCATCAACATCCGTGATTCAATATTTTCCCAAGTTTTTGCTGACACCCACACCGCTGCTTCTTTACACTGCAAGATGAGATGATTTGCATATAAATAATTACTTAGTGCCTCTGCTTCTTCCTGAGATAAGTTTACTAATTCTGGATCAAGATGGAGAGCATTTTGCCAGGTTTGAATGAAGCGATTGAGAAATCTTTGATGTACCTCTTCTGGTTCGTTATTACTAGGTATTTGAGTCTGTAATACTTTCAATTGATTAATTAATTTAGTCCAATGTACATCCTTGAAAATTTTTAATCTTTCTAATTCCTCAGCGTAGGCGTAGGCGTTGGCGTCGCTTGATTGTTCTGTTGCGGGACTGGAGTGA
>CADCTM010000744.1 GCA_902805485.1 uncultured Coleofasciculus sp.
TTCAACCATTGCAGACGACTCAATGAACTGTCCCAAGTGCCAATCCGCTCAAATAATCAAATACGGACCTACTCATTACGGCAAACCGCGATTCCGGTGTCAAGACTGCCGTCGGCAGTTTGTCGAGAATGCGAGCCGACAACCGATTGATAAGGCAACTGGTCGATTGATTGATTGATAAGTTGTTGCTCGAACGCCTGGCGCTGGCAGCGATTGCACGAGTAACTGGTGTTTCATTTCGTTGGCTACAACTGTATGTCAATCAGAAGTTCTATCAGACTCCAAAGGTCATAGAAGTCACTACAAAAAAGTAGGTCGGCTGACGATTCAGCTAGATGAGATGTGGTCATTTGTGGGATCCAAAGAGAACAAACAATGGGTCCGGTTAGCCATTGATGCTGATAGCCGTGAGATTGTTGGGGTCTTCGTTCAATCTCGTTCTCGGCACTCAGCAACAAAGCTTTGGCAATCCTTGCCAGCAGTTTACCGCCAGTGTGGGATCTGCTACACCGATTTTTGGGAAGCGTAGGAACAGGTGCTACGCCCGCAAGCGTCCGAAAAGCCGTTGGCTCATCAACCGGAAAAACCAGTTACCCAAGAGCGATTCAACAACACACGGAGGCAGCGACTGGGGCGATTGGTTCGTAAAACCTTATCGTTCTCGAAGAAATTGAGTAACCATATTGGTGCAATTTGGTACTTTGTGCATCATTACAATGCCTCTCTTCGCTGTTGACCATTACTATTCACCACTACCGAGAATGGGATTGTTGCAGTTACAGCATATGGTGTGTTCTGTGGAATGACTTTTCCATTACTATTTGAAGTGTACAAACCCCGTGAAAGATTAAAGCCAGAAGATAAATAATTAACGAAACCACAAAGAGCAGCAATGCTAATAAAAAAGCTGTAATTGATGGGTTTTAACTTCAACTTGGTGCTAGCAGATAGTTGACGGGGTGACAACCCCGTCAAAAGCCTTACCTGTAGCGGCTCTGCGTAACTTGAGGTAAAAAAAGATGGGGTCAAAATTTTTAAGAAGCCCCATCTATCAATAATCTTACCTCAATTTTACCAAAGTCACCTGTCCAAGCAACTTAAACCGACAGAATACCTGACCCTAAAAATTTGGGTATCTCTGTTGCAAACCCAAAAACAAGTTAGCATCGAATTCTTGGCTTCATTGATGCCTTATCCGATTCAATTTGAGAGCCGGAGACGCAGCCTGCTCTCGATTCCTTAAATCGGACGACCTCAACATAAAAAGGCTGTGTTTTCCCCTTGTTAAAGAAATTTTAAAAGTTAAATTTAAGAAATCTAAACCTTTGAAACTGGCAATTGATCGAACGAGCGTGGCGAGCGCAAAATGTATTCATGCTCAGTCTGATTTGGGAGAAAGGGAGTCT
>CADCTM010000745.1 GCA_902805485.1 uncultured Coleofasciculus sp.
TGATCCAGAGGCCAAGCAGCAGTGAAAGCGTTGGCTGGCATAGGGGTGTCATCAGGATCAATGTTTTTTAGTGCCACCAACTTCTGAACTCTTTACCCACAGGAACTTCCAGAGTCTACGACTCTAGAGCAAATTCTTCTTCAGCGGTCACGTCGAAGCAAGCGTTTCAAGCGTGCGTGGCACTAAATTACGTGCAGCCTGATGACACCCCGATCTGCCCCTTATGTTTTACTCTCGCTTTGGTCGCATTGCTAAATATCCTGCTCCCATTCGCTTGGGAATCTTCTTGCTAGTCCTGATGGGAATGTGGTTGCCGCTCGCCGCTCCAATTTACTACTTTTGGGGAGCGGGTAATACTACCAGTATGATTGCTGTGCTGCTTTTGTACAGTCAATTTGTCTGGTTGTTGTGGTTCTGGGGACGTAAAGTACATCAACGCTTTCAGCCACTCCAACATCATGGCTTGCTTAGAACACGCCGGCATGGACTGGAGCTATTGAGCGGTCTCTGTCTTGGCTTTGTTAGTTTGTTCTGTCTGTTTATGGTTGAGGGATGGCTGGGATGGGTGCATTGGCAAACGACGCAACTTTTACCCAAGTTGGTGTTAGAAGGATTGATGGTGGGTTCAGGCTTTGGGTTCGCAGAGGAATTATTATTTCGTGGTTGGCTGGTGGATGAGTTGCAACAGGATTATCGTCCAAAAGTTGTCCTCTGGAGTGGCAGTGCCATCTATGCCCTCTTGCATTTTGTTAAACCCTGGTCAGAAATCTTGAGGACCCTGCCTAGTTTTCCAGGCTTGTTCCTGTTGGGCTTAATACTGAGTTGGGCAAGACAAATTCATTGTGGGCGTTTGGGCTTTGCTATTGGGCTTCATGCAGGCTTGGTGTGGAGCTACTACGTCATTAACGTGGGAAATTTAGTGCATTATCTGGATCAAGTTCCAGTTTGGGTAACTGGGATCGATCGCAATCCTTTGGCAGGTGGCATGGGGCTGTTATTTTTAAGTTTGATTGGCTTGACTTTAAGAAATTTTTTTGGAGTCAGAGAAGGTCATCATCCTTAGAGGCTGTTTGAGAACCCTCCATGAACCGGCACCCCTAGAGTTTTCCTTTGCTCTGAGACGCTCCCGTAGCCATGGGGTTAGAACCAACTTGAAGCCTGAAAGCACCGCTGAGCTTGGTTCACGCTCTTTGGACTCTCGGCGCCATCAAAGTCAGCAACAGCGTCACTGCTCACTTGACTCCAGCGCTGGCTGAGGCTGGTGCCGTTGCTAAACCCGCAACTAGCCAAAACTTAAGGCGCTTCCGCTGGAAGCACGCTGCCTGAGAAAATACTCAGCTAATCACACCCTCATTCCCAGCTCACCTTCAACCTCGCTTTAGCTTGGCGATGGAAGCTGT
>CADCTM010000746.1 GCA_902805485.1 uncultured Coleofasciculus sp.
AAACAGAAATTGAAACACAACCCTTGGGTTGTAAGGATGTATCCGATTATTGACTTGACAGATGACCAATTCTCCTCCTTTTGCAAAATCAACCGGGACTACGCATTAAATGCACTGCCACTGGCAAATTTAATTATGCTGCCAACGGGTTCATAAACAGATGGGAGCAACTCTCTCAACTCAGTTTTAACTCCTTCTGTTCTGCTCTTATTCCTGTAAATATTCATTCAAAAGAGTTTATCTCTACAGCTCTAGTAACTAACTACTTCAGTCGTTAATGAAAGCTCCTTTACCAGATAACGAAACACAGAGGCTCGAAGAGCTTTTGCAGTATAAAATCCTCGATACTCCAGATGAACAAGCCTTTGACGACATCACACGTTTAGCTGCCTACATCTGCGGTACCCCAATTTCTTTGATTAGCTTGATTGATGCCAATCGGCAATGGTTTAAGTCAAAGGTGGGTTTGGATGTATCCCAAACACCTCGCGAACAAGCGTTCTGCGCCCATGCAATCTTGCAACCTGACGTTTTTACTGTTCCTGATGCGACAAAAGATGAAAGGTTCGCGACAAATCCCCTAGTCACCTCTGACCCTAATGTGCGCTTTTACGCTGGCGTTCCTCTGATTACACCAGAAAAGCAGGCAGTGGGAACTCTCTGTGTGATTGACCATGTACCGCGAAATCTAGAGCCTCAACAGATGGAGGCATTGCAAATACTAAGTCGTCAAGTACTCAAGCAACTTGAACTCCGACGTAATTTAGCCAATCTGACACTTCAAGCTACAGAGCGCAAACAGACACAAAAAGAACGAAGGAAATTCTTTAAGGGGATTGCTGGAGGGTTTGGTGTAGCATCAGCAATTCTCATCATCATTGGCGTTGTCTCGTACCAGAGCGTAACTAGCCTAGTTCTGACAAATAGGCGTGTGGAGCAAACCCAAAATAGGCTTAACCAGCTAGAAGGATTACTTTCCCAGATCAAGGATGCTGAGACGGGACAACGTGGCTACATACTCACTGGAGAAGAGCGTTATTTGGAGCCGTATAAAACGGCAACTGTCAGTGTTGATCGAGAAATTAAGCATCTTAGAGAATTAACAGCAAATTATCCTAACCAACAAAAGCAACTCGACGCTCTTGAGTCTGCAATTAAAAATAAACTTGCTGAACTCAAGGGAACAATTGACTTGCGGAAGTACCAGGGACTTGAGGCAGCATTGCAGGTGGTGCGGACAGATCTGGGAAAGAAGCTCATGGATGATATTCGCTCTCGTGTCCGTGAGATGGAGAACCAAGAAAATGAGTTGTTGAAACAGCAGGTGGCACAAGCGGAAACGAGTACTCGCTATACGATGCTTACACTCGCGATCGCGATCGTGCTAACG
>CADCTM010000747.1 GCA_902805485.1 uncultured Coleofasciculus sp.
GGATGAGTATGATTTGGCAATGGCACTTATCACTAGCATTGAATCTAGAGGACAACGGGGTAGCTACCTGGTCGAGCGTTTTAAGTTTAATTAGATCCTTCTACTTAGAAGACTTGAAGCGACAGCCCTATCCGAAGCAACAGCAGCCTAACGGTTGTGTTCAGCGACGGCAGGTGAACTTACATTCTCCAACAAGTAATGAACTACTGTCCGTTGCAACGCAATTGTTAGACAGCGATCTCCTCTGTTAACTTAAGCCTATTTGACTCTATCTGTTAAACGCAGGCGATCTCCGCCCCAACCTAAAAGTCTACTCTTGAAGTCTCTGTCCTTTATAAACCGTTGGAATTGCTATCGTCATCAACATCACTAAGTTTGCAATCCAGAACAGTACAACACCAACAAAGCTCACCCATGCCAAAGGGGCAATGATAGTCGGGTGAATCCATTCAGTAAGGTGAAATTCACCCAAGCACTCTATTCATAAGATTGCTACCGCCATTCATTGTTTCTAGACGCCAATGCATTCCCTACTTCTGTATTGTTATTGAGGTGACTGGAGAAGGTGAGCGATCGCTGCGATAGTTCATAAATCCTAAATACCCTAATAACAGCATTACACTGACCAAGGTAAGAGTTTGAATAGATTTTTCGATTTTGATGAAGCCGCTTAGAAACTTGTTCATTAGAATCCTTTCGGTTTTGCTGCAATCTCGTCACTTAAAATAACTACAAATATTCTGCCGATGTTTTCGCAAACGAAAGGCTATTGCCTTGTCGAGAGTATGCCCATTCTAGATGATGAACTCTGAGACTGGATAGATTAGCCCTTGTCTACGTCCCCACTGATGATTAGCTTCGATTCCAGCTAAAGTGTCGTTTCCTGAAATACCCTCACGAACTGCCGTATGAGACCTCGTTGCGTCAACTCTAAGTTTTTGTTGCAAAAAATAGGCGTTCTGGTAGGGTAGGAGATTCTCGTCTGTAAAGTCTCTGCTTCATGTCTAAGTCACATTTGTTCAAGTGGCGCCATTTCTTACCTGCAATCATCTTGCGCTGTGTGCGCTGGTACTGCCGCTACTCACTCAGCTACAGGGATGTGGAAGAATTAACCCAAGAGCGTGGCCTGAGGGTTGACCCTTCAACCATATTCAGGTGGGTCCAGGCTTATGCTCCTCAGATGGACAAGGGCTGCCGTCGGTATCTGCGTCCTCCTACTGACTCTTGGCGGGTCGATGAAGTCTATGTGAAGGTCAAAGGTCAAGGGAAGTGGCTGTATCGAGCTGTTGATAAACATGGAGACGCCTTGGACTTTCTCCTCACAGCGAAGCGGGATGCGGTGGCAGCAAAACGATTTTTCCGCAAGACCCTCAACGCCAGAAACAGCACAACTCCCAGAGTAATCAATGCAGACAAGCATGCCGCTTATCCCCCAGCCTTGGCTGCACTCCAGGAAGACAAGAGGCTGCCACAATCTACCGAGCTACGGCAGAATAAGTACCTGAATAATGTGATTGAGCAGGATCATCGCTTTCTCCAGCGACTGATCAAGCCGGGCTTAGGGTTCAAGTCCTTCAACACGGCTCGAAGGAGCATCAAGGGTTATGAAGCGATGTACATGCTGAGGAAGGGACAAGTCATAGGAGTGCCGAAAGGAGATGTGCTAGCTCAACTGAACTTCATGAACAAACTCTTTCGCACCTTAGGTGCGACATGAATGGAGTTGCTGCCGAACTGCACAACTAGGTGAAGAGATTTTTGTCTCTTTCGGCTCTTGCAACACAACCTAAGAATCTCCTACCCTGCCATGAGACTTCATTCTTGCAACGAAATCGGCTACTGTATCCTCTTCTGCCGAGTTAGAACTTCTTGTATGCTATAAAGCTGGTCGAGGCTAGTCTCATAAAAACCATCTGTCTTAACACTGTAGAGCCATCAATATGTATCGAAAGTTAGCCTTTGTAACCCTTGGATTCATGCTTGCACTATCCTTCTCTGCATCCCCAATACTAGCCCATACAGTTTTGGAAAAAGTCGCCAAAACTGGCGTACTCACAGCGGGAACAAGTAAAGATGCTTTCCCCTTTGCTTATAAGAATGAGAAAGGGCAACTCAGTGGATACTCTGTGGATATGGTGAAGCTGATTCAAAAGCAGTTAGAGCAGGAGTTAAAACGCCCCATCACTCTCAAACTGGTTGCTGTAGATCCGGAGGACCGAATTTCTTCTCTACTCACAAATAAGGTTGATATTGTTTGCGATGCCAGTAGCTTTACTTGGGAACGCGAACGAGATGTTGATTTTTCTGTTAGTTACGATCTCACCGGTACTCGCTTATTAGTCAAGCGTGGCTCATCCTTATGGGGACCTGAGTCATTAGTTGGAAAACGCATCGGTGCACTCCCCAAAACAACCAACGAACTATCCATGCGGCGAGCACAACCGAAAGCTCAGATTGTACTGGTACAAGATCGAGCCGAAGGCTATAAAGCTCTACAAGAGGGCAAAATCGACGCCTATGCTTCTGATGGCATTCTATTAGAAGGATTGCTACAAATCGCATCGAACGCTAACAAGTTTCAAATTGTCGGGTACCCCTATTCCAATGAAGGTATAGGGTGTATGCTCCCAGAAAATAATTCCACTTTTCGAGATACAGTCAACTATACCCTAATCCGCTTCATGCAAGGATTTCTTACAGGCAAAAAATCTGAAGTTTCCACCTTTGATCGTTGGTTTGGTGGCTCTGGCGTCGCTCCCCTTACCCAAGACCAACGGGATTTAGTCATTGAAAATATGAGGCTAACCCTCGATTCACTCGAACCATTACCCGAAAGTGACCTGTAACTTCTTGAGGCGAAATCACTAATTGTCTTTTAACATTCAGCGCGAGTAAGGGCGAAGCAGAAATATGTATTTCTCCTGTCCTAGACGAACGGTTGCTCGATCTAGCTGAAGCAACAGATTTGGTCTACAGTCCCTTGCAGCTAAAAAGACGTGAATCGATTAAACTTGGCTAAGTTAAACCAATGAAAATAGCCAACTACGAAACACCACTAAACGAGAATTCCTAGTTCCGATCTCCTTAGTACTGCTACTGGTGTTACTAACTATTTCTCCTGTTTAGTCACTATCAAGTTGAGTTGGAGAACAAGTTGCAATCCCTACTAATGAAGGGAGACCTGTATCTAGCAGGAAATACGATTTTGTTGCAAAAAATGACGAAGACGCAAAACTTCTGGGTTAAGCTCTCAGTTCAATCTGGGGCTCCATTCATGTTGCACCTAAGGTGGGAAAATTTCGGTCATAAAGTTCGGTCGGGCTTGCACATCTGCCTTGCTGACTCCGATACTTGCCCCTTCCGTAGCCTGTTTATTGTCTCGTATCCCTTCCTGCTTCCGATTGCAGCTCATCCCGGTTTTGTTGCAACAAAACTGAGCTATGACTCATTAAAGATCTGCCAGATAAGTTTTCCTGAGATAAAGCTTGGAAAATTGCTAAAATTGCGGTGCTTAAAGTGTTTCCTAGCATGGCTAGCCACTTTGAAAACAGATAAAATCAGTAGTCCTATGCCTTTCCTCTAGGTAGTTCTAATACAGGAAACTATTGAAGCCGTAAGAATAAGCAGAATTTAGTGGGACTAAGATTTAGTCGCTGTCGATTCGCGAATCATAGAATGAACGAGTATAGTCAGCCAGATTTACTATCTGTCACTGTTAATCAACTATAAGAATGACTACTACACTTACATCTAAACTTGCTCCTCAGATTGGCGGAACCGTTGGAACCTTTCAATGGCATTGGCAAAATCAGAGCTTTGCGATCGCCTACGAAACGTATGGCAATGGCGCTCCAGTCCTGCTACTGCCCGCCTTCAGTACCGTTTCTACCCGCGCTGAAATGCAGGGCATTGCTGAACAGCTAGCCCCTCAGTTTCAGGTTGTCGCAATCGACTGGCTGGGATTTGGGCAATCCGATCGTCCTGCCCTGAATTATCAGCCCATCCTCTATCGCCAACTCCTACAAGACTTCCTTCGCGCCCAATTTGATCAACCTGTTGCTGTGGTTGCCGCCGGACATGCAGCAGGCTATGCCCTACAAGTTGCTCAACAATCTCCCTCTCCCTGGTCAAAGCTGGTGCTAGTGGCTCCCACCTGGCAAGGGCCGCTGCGCGTCATGGGTGCTCCAATCGCTATGCGAGATGCGGTGAGAGAATTAGTGCGATTGCCCGGTATTGGTCAGGCACTCTACACCCTCAACACTGCACCCGCCTTCCTCAAGTTCATGTACCGTCAGCATGTCTACGTGGATGCAGGTAAATTGACTCCAGAATTCATGCAGCAGAAATACGACATTACTCAACAACCAGGTGCGCGGTTTGCGCCTGCCGCTTTTGTGACTGGAACTCTAGATCCCATGGAGAGCCGGGAGGAGTTCTTGCAGATCGGGCTCTCTCTCTCTATGCCAACAATGGTTGTGATTGGCAAACAATCTCCCGTCCAGTCAAAAGCTGAAATGGAAGCCCTTTCAGAGCTGCCAGGAATGCAGAGCCATCACATTCCCGGTTCTCTGGGACTGCATGAGGAATATGCCAGTGAGGTGGCAGCGATCATGCTATCGTTCTTGCAGCATTAGCCTATGCACGATATCGGATTCAAAGCCAGGGGATTGAGTCAAAGAAACGCCCTATTTGATGAAGATTGCTAAACGCACCTAAAATCCCTCCCAGCGCTCCAAATGCTAGAAGTACCAGGATCTGAGTTGGGGTTACGTCTGAGAAAAACCAGACATAGGAGAGGGGTCCTAGAGCAAGGAAACAGCCGACGACAGTACCCAACAAGAACTTAACCATCAAATCGGTCAACTTACGGGGCTGAGGCTTGGGAGGAGCTGGCGGCATTCTTCAATACCTATGGATAAATGAGAGCAACCTAACACACTTCTCCGTCTGCTAAAGTTCGGTTTCTCCAACCGGTTTTGTTGTAAAAAGATTTTGAGGCTATGGAACCCCTTTGAAAGGGGAGTGTATCAGTAACCTTTGACCTTCACGTAGACTTCATCCACTCTCCAAGAGTCACTAGAGGGACGCAGATGACGACGGCAGCGCTTGTCCAACTGAGGACAATAAGCTTGAAACCATCTATACACGGTTGAATGGTCCACTCTCAACCCCCGTTCATGGGCCAATTCTTCCACGTCCCTGTATCTGAGGGAGTAGCGGCAGTACCAACGCACACAGCGAATGATGATCGCAGGTAAAAAATGACGCCACTTGAACAGGCGAGATTTAGACATAGAGGCGTGATTCTACAGACAAGAATCTCCTACCCTACCAGAAACCCTGCTTTTTGCAACAAAAACCAGTATAGTGCAGCTTTCATAGCTTGCAATACAGAAAGGTCAAGCCACTTTTAAGCTGAAGTGAGCTGAAGTGACAAGCATTACTTCTGTCTGTTGAAGCTAGGTCTTGCCTGGTCATTGTGCTGGTCAGAGCGAGACTGTATTTGCTGGTTCCGTAGATCAAACTGGACACTACCCTGGTCGTAGAAGCCTGGAGGGCTAGAGCGATAACCGTTTGTGTAATATCGAAGTCTTAGCTCAGAATTCTTTTGGTAATTCCGCTGGTCAGAGCGAGACTGTATTTGCTGGTTCCGTAGGTCGAACTGGACACTACCATGGTCATAGAAGTCTTGTCTCAAGGGAGGGCGAAAGCCAGAGAGAACCCCGACGCCACTTCGGACTAAAGGTTCTTGTAAGGGCTGAGCAAAGAGAGCCGATGCGCTTAAGAACACTCCGCTGCCAATCGCACAAGCAATTTCTAGAAACGTAATAGCTATGTGAGACATTTTCATGGCAGTAAAAGAGCTGCTGTAAAGCCCTTCTTGGAGGTAGGGGGATATCTCTATTATCCCAACTCATCCTCAAAAAGTCCTCCAGGCGTCTTCCCGAAAGTACAATTTGGATCTGAGTAAGGTTAGGGAAGTGGACGAACGAGACGGTTCCTAGGAGTTGCTCCCTTTTCAGGATAGATGTGAATAAACTGCGACCTAATAGAAATTTGCCAACTCTGCAGACACAGGGGCGTGAGCAATACGCGCCCAGAGACCTTGCGGTTAAGTACCTGCTCGGGTTGTGTTGCAAAAAGCAGGCTTTCTTTCTGATAGGGTAGGAGGTAGTGTTG
Source organism: uncultured Coleofasciculus sp. (assembly GCA_902805485.1). GTDB lineage: Bacteria > Cyanobacteriota > Cyanobacteriia > Cyanobacteriales > Coleofasciculaceae > CADCTM01. The sequence goes on from CADCTM010000747.1 coordinate 6,181, forward strand.
CAAAAAATCTAGAAAACACTATTTGTAGCGTCAGAATTCTAAATTAGAGCCCTATAGATAGCGTTTGGCAAAGTTTTTGCAACACTACCGTTACACCTGTCATGCTCATAAACTTGACAAAGCCCCCAATGGAGCTCTGGGCTAGCTGACTAACAAAAAGGTGATAGCCTGGTGCGACTTCGCGATCGCCTGGTTCTATTAACTCCTAAAAGAAACCCCTGAGAAATCAGGGGCACTGTGCTGCGACGAACGATGAAATCTAGATAATTGCAAAATCAGATGCTGTTATTGTGGGTGATCCTGTTAGAGATGCTAGCTGTATTTTCTCTGCTGATCCAGTGCCGTCTGAGTCATAGAATAACTCTCCACCATTGAAAATGAAGCGATCTTCTTTATCCCTGGCAGAAGAGCCTCGAACAAACTGATCGTCGGCTAGGGCAACACCACGCTGTAGTCCTCCGCCAAAAGTCCTGGCGCTAATACGGAAGGAGTCATCGTCATTAAAATTGTAAATATTGTCTCTGCCTTCTTGGGGCGCAACATAGCCGATTACGCTCTCGCCAAAGACCTTGATTGTGTCGGTACCATAGCCACCATAGATAGTACAACGACTTCCAGTAATATTGTCGCTGCCATCTCCGCCAGCTAGGTAGGCCATTCTACCATCTAACTTATCATTACCGCTCCCACCGAAACCGCTGCCGTAATCTATAAGTATAGTGTCATTGCCACTATTTCCATAGCCAGTACTATCGCTGACACTTATAAAGTCATTTCCACTCCCGCCCCAGAATTCGCTAAAAGCTCCGGTAATATAGTCGTTCCCAGCGTCGCCAAAAACATCTCCATTGGCGCTGAACAGATTATCGTCGCCATCTCCACCGCGAATGGTTGCAACGGTATCTTCTATAAAATCTCCGCCTCTGATCGTGTCATTGCCGCTCCCACCGATTAGGGTATCGTTGCCACTATCACCATCCGTAAGGTTATCGTTACCAGAGCCACTATCTAAATAGTCGCTACCAAGCCCACCGTCTAAGGTATCGTCGCCGATTTCCCCGAAGAGACGGTCGCTTCCTGCTAGGCCACTGATCTTGTCGTTGCCGCCCCGACCATAAATCGAATCATCACCGCTAGTTCCATTGAGAGTATTAGCGCCATCATTGCCGTAAATAGTCGCCATAAAAACTCCGCTAATTTATTAGTAAATAATTTTTGGATGTATTAGTAAACAACTCTGTAACCCTGAATGTATCATGCTTAATAAGCGGTGGAGCCCGAGTTCAATAGGCTAAATTTTAGGTTTTCAATCCTTAATCAATCCTTAACTTCTAGTGCCTAGAGAGACTCTGATCGCGCAAAAAAGTTGTTGAATCTTAGTAAAGAGCTTTTCGTTAACTCGTGTGGATGAAGTTTGACTGGGCGATCGCGAGCTTGATTAGATCATGCCTACGCTGGCCCGTTTTACTGTACACATTGCTTGTGAGTGTTTCTACGGTCCTGCGACTTAGTAGAGGTGCTGGGCTATTTCTTGGTTCGACCAGCCTCTTTGAATGAGGTCCACCTCACGTTCGCGCGGGGTGAGGTTCATTGTTTTGAGTCCTGTTTCTGGCACAATTAGGGGTTTTGTTGCAAAAACAAGAGAAGGCACAAAGGCTCCTGAGTAATCACCTAGCTTAGGCAGCCATGCCTAATACTTGAGCCATAAAGTTCAGTTGGGCTAGTACATCTGCTTTGAGTACTCCTATCACCTGTCCTTTCCTCAGCATGTGCATCGCCTCGTATCCCTTGATGGTCCTCCGGGCTGTGGTGAAGGACTCGAATCCCAAGCCTGGCTTGATCACTCGCTGCAGGAATCTGTGGTCTTGCTCAATCACGTTGTTCAGGTACTTGTTTTGTCGTAGCTCGACCGATTGGGACAGCATCTTGTCCTCCTGCAGCGCAGCAACCGCTGTGGGATAAGCCTTGTGCTTGTCGGCATTGATCACGCTTGGCGTTGTGCTGTTTCTGGCATTGAGGGTTTTGCGAAAGAACCTTTTTGCAGCAGTAGCATCCCGCTTCGCCGTCAGCAGAAAGTCCAAGGTGTCCCCATGTTTGTCAACGGCTCGATACAGCCACTTCCCCCGACCTTTAACCTTTACACAGACTTCATCCACTCTCCAAGCGTTGCTGCTTGGGCGTAGATAACGGCGGCAACGTTTGTCTAACTGAGGAGCATAAGTCTGGACCCACCTGAACA
>CADCTM010000748.1:0-11286 GCA_902805485.1 uncultured Coleofasciculus sp.
CTATCATAAAAATGTCAGGAGGACTTCCTTTCATTAATTTTTTCCTGCGGGTAATCGAGCCATTTGCCTGAGTCTTGATGAATTTGTAGTTCATCATTTTCTATTTTCAAGTCAGGGGGGGTTGAAGTTCCGTAGGGAATGCTTGTATTTTTCTTAACATGATTAGCAACAACACCCAAGGTGGGTAGTCGAAAAGTGTTTAGTTGCTCAATAACTTGCTTCACTACAGAACGACTTGTCTTATTGACAGCAACAACCATCAAAATTCCATCTGTATGAGCAGCCAGGAAATTTGCGTCCATGAAATCAACAAGAGGGGATGTGTCGTAAATAACTAAATCAAAAGTTGCCTGAAATTCCTCCATAAGATACTGCATCTGAGCAGAGGCAAGAAGTCTGGTAGAGTTGGGGAGGGCTTGACCCGATGTTAGAACAAAAAGATTTTCTGCAGTTTGCGATCGCCCAATCAGTTCATTAGGAGCGAGTTTTTTATAAAGAAGGTCGCTTAGTCCTTTCTGATTAGGTAAGCCTAACTTGGCGTGAAGCTGAGGTTGACGCAAATTAGCGTCAACTAGTAAAACGCGCTGTCCCATTGCGGCAGCGGTTTGAGCCAGATGTAAAGCAACCGTAGATTTGCCGTCTCCAGACGCCGCAGAACAAACCGCTAAGGAACGAATCGCTGGATCGGCAAAGAGAAAACGAATGTTAGCGTAAAGAGAGTCAAACGCTTCTCGAAATAGAGAAGCACTCTTATTGCTACCGTTAGTTTCTTCAATCGCTCCCACAAATGGAGTTGAACTCGAGAGTTGTTCAGTACCTTTATAAAGAGGAATTACCCCTAACAAAGGTAATTGGATAGTCTCTTCAATTTCCTTGGAAGTGTAGAAGATATTGCGTCGCTTTTCAATTAGTACAGCAGCGCCAACTCCTAACAGCAAGCCCAATACCAATCCTCCCATCTGAATATTTTTTGATTTACTGGGAGCAGTAAGTTCATTACCGCCTGGACCCTTGGGAATTTGAGGTTTAGAAACGAGTTCCCAAGGGACTTGCTTTTGAGCCGCCTCAACTCTTAAGGTTTCTCGCTGACTTAATAGTTGGTCGCGCGTCTTCGTTGCAATATCTAGCTGTCCCTGCAAGTCACTGTACTGACGAGCAATACTAGGGAACTGCCGTGCTAGTTGTTCAGACGCGATTTTACTGTTTGCAATTTCTTGATTGCGAACTTCTAGTAATTTAATTTGGTTGCTGGCTTCAACCATTTTCTGAATTAGTCCTAAGCGCACCGAGTTTTGAAAAGCACCCACCTGAGGATTACCCGTTGCACCCGCTTGATTTTGTCCTAAAATCCGTTGTCTTTCCTTAGCTTCTGACGCGACTAAGTTATCCCGTTTAGCCTTTAAGGAGATGATAGTAGGACTCTCCTCAGAAAAGCGCCCAGATTCTACATCAATCTGATTGTTTAATTCTTGAATCTTTGCCTGCAAGACTTTGTAATTAGGCTCTTCACTTAAAGCTGAGGCAGCAATCGCTTCATCAGGCGTTAGATCTAATTGTTGTTTTAAGCTGGCATAGAGCGCATTTTGCTCTCGGAGCTGTCCTTGTACCGCTGTTTGTTCCTCTGAAATTTTACGAGCCTGGGCGAATAATGCTTCACCCTGTGCTTTTGGATCACTTAATTTATACTGCTGTTGTAGCCTTTGCAGTTGTGATTGAAGACTTTCTACTCGTGCTTGTAACTCTGGAAGTTGGTCATCAATAAACTTAACGCCTTCACCAATGCGAGATTTTCGTTCCTCCAAGCTGTACTTTAAATATTTTGCCGCCGCTACATCTAAAACAAACAGGACTTCTTTGGGATTTGAGGCACTGTAGCTAACTTGAATGAGCTTGGTTCTGTCAGCTTGAGGATCAGCTCCAGCAAAGCGTTGAACCGCAAAGCTTTTTGTGAAGATAAAGTAATTTAACGTCGGATATTTAGTTTTGACTTGATCATAGATGTCTTGCAACATCCGAGGGCTTTGTAAAATCTCAAGCTGAGTGGCATAGTCCAAACTAGAAATTTCTTGACTACGCCCTTGTCCTTGAGAGCGAGCAAGTGCCGAGGGTTCAACAACCCTTCCCTCATTGGTCACAGGCTCAACTAAAAGCCGAAAATCCCCTTGATATACAGGTGGAGTTTTTTTGCTCCAAACAACAGCGCCAGCCGTCACAGCACCTGTGATGACAATAACTAGTAAGGCTTTCCGCTTTACAGTCCTCAAGAGAGGACGCAAATTCAATCCTTTTTGAGGCGGAGCGTTAACCTCTTCTCTATCGACTGATGGCAATTGCTGCAATTGTCTGCCTCGCTTGCTAATTGATAAAACTTGAGAGACCTGTTCTGTTTCCATTTTGACCTCTGTATCGTTTGTTGGAAGGGCACCCCCGAAAAAACATTCGTTGTAGAAGTCTCTAAAGCTTGACACAGAAGAGGTAACAAACCTTTTGGTTAAACGAAGTTCCGAATCGCCAAACTCAAAGGTTTAGCCAGCTCGGACGTAAATTTTCTCTATCCTCATCAGTCTGTCATCATGTGGCGAGCGTATCACCCACTGCGGTCAGCTTTTGTCTCAATCCTTCTCTCCCGTATCGCACGGTTAGACCAATTTCTAGTATTTGCACGTCAAAAGAGAGCGATTCAGGAATTATCCGTTTTTTATCTTCAAATTACCTTAGGTCAATCTCCTAAAATTTGTAAGGCTGATCTAGATGCTTAGGACAACGCTTATAAGTTAACAGACAAGCTTTCCTGTTGGCTCTTAGTCTGCGGGTTTAAATAACTTCATTTATGCGGCTTGAAATATTAAAACGACTTAAGTAAGTTTCTGTGCTTTGTTCCTTGTCAAGTTAGGCTTCAGGTAAGTAGAAATTCCTAGCGTTGATGATTTTAGCCCGCTTTACAGACTAATCATCGGGTTGCTATAACTTCCATAGGGTAGAAAATCTCGAATTTGAAGATTGGCAGACCTGGAGACTGTCAATCCGTTCATCTTTTGTCAAATCTTCTGCCTGCTGGGTTTACTCTTTTCGCTCTCCTCTACATTGCTTCTATCCCTATTCTGCCTGGTCATCTGGCACATAATCGGCGTCAATCGCGGAGTGACAGGAAATTAAAGCTTAAATTTATAAAAACTTTATAAATAATCTTCTAGATTAAGTTTTAGCAAAGCTTCTTATCCTTAAACAACAGAAAATCATCTAAGCTTGATTAAGATGTAAGTACCAGCGCTCTTTTAAACAGATGCATCTGGGATGGTCATCTCAGCCAATTTAACTACAAGTTTTTTGGCGCTACCGTAGCGGAATTCAATACCGTTTAGCTGGCTCAAACACTCATACAGATTTAAAGGCTAATTACAATATTGGAGAGACGATCTCTCCTCTACCCGTAGAATTACTGGAATTGGGTAAGTGAAAAACCCCAAATGGCAGGGGCGCATCAGTTCGTTGTTAATCGTAAGGAAATCTGTGCCGCCGTTGATCAGCAGTAAGTATCCAAAACGGCTTTTTGATTGGACAAGAAATACCATTTTGCCCTGAGTTCACGATGACAATTGCTTATCTCGTTAATCAGTATCCGAAGGTCAGTCACAGCTTTATCCGACGAGAAATTGCTGGGGTTGAGGCTTGCGGTATCAAAGTTTCTCGGTTTTCCATCCGGGAGTGCGGTTCTGAACTTGTCGATGAAGTGGACAAACAAGACCTTGAGAAGACCCGGGTTGTCTTAGACGTTGGCAAAGTCGGCTTGCTATACGCCCTACTTGCTGTAGCAATAACCAAACCTGTAAGTTTTTTCAGGGCTTTCAGGTTAATGCTCCAAGTCGGTTGGTCTTCAGAGCGGGGTGTTGTGCGTCATCTTGCCTACTTAGCAGAAGCTTGTGTTCTTCTGGGTTGGTTTTCAGATGAAGGGATCGCTCATGTTCATGCTCACTTTGGGACAAATTCAACAACTGTGGCGATGTTGTGCCATGTTTTGGGGGGTCCACCTTACAGCTTTACCGTACATGGTCCTGAAGAATTTGATAAAGCCAAAGCGATCGCTTTAGAAGAAAAAATCAATCGTGCTAAAAAAGTGGTAGCAGTTAGCTCCTTTGGCAAGAGTCAGCTTTATCGCTGGTGCGATCGCAAACACTGGTCAAAAATCCATGTCGTTCATTGTGGTGTAGACGAGCTATTTTTACGTCAGCCACATATCCCTATCCCAGACCAACCTCGCTTAGTGTGCGTTGGTCGGCTCTGCGAACAGAAAGGACATCTACTTTTAGTTGAAGCAGCCAGTCAGTTAGCCGTCGAAGGTTTACAGTTTAGGCTAGTATTGGTGGGCGATGGACCTCTTCGTCCCCAGATCCAAACTATGATTGCACAACTTGGGCTTCAAGACCATATTGAAATTACTGGTTGGGCTAGTAATTATGAAGTTCAGCAACAAATTCTCGCTTCACGGGCAATGGTTCTACCGAGTTTTGCAGAAGGCTTGCCTGTAGTTCTTATGGAAGCTTTAGCACTCTCGCGTCCAGCCATCAGTACCTATGTCGCAGGAATTCCTGAGTTGATCGAATCTGGAGTCTGTGGTTGGTTAGTACCCGCAGGTTCAGTTGAGGACTTGGCGGCAGCAATGCGCTCTGCCTTACAGTTACCCGTAGAAAAGCTGGATCAGATGGGTCGAGCCGGATCAGAACGTGTCACCGAACGGCATAATTCCGCGATAGAAGCCAGCAACTTAGCGGCTCTGTTTCCGTCTAACATCGAGAATGCTCCGAACCCAGCCATCAAGGTATCGCCCAGTATTGCCCATGCCAACACCCACACTGCAAAGACCCACTGATGCCTAAACGTCAATTGAACGTTCATACGTCCGGTTTCCCCAGCCGCCAGAGTAATCATGTCATCCGTTAAAAAATTAGCTATTCGTGGGTCACTTTGGACGCTGGCTGGCTATGGAGCTAGTCAGATTCTGCGGTTTGGCAATAGCTTAATCCTAACGCGCCTGCTTGCTCCAGAGCTATTTGGTCTCATGGCATTGGTTAACGTCTTCATCATTGGCTTACACCTGTTTTCCGACATCGGCGTGGGTCAGAGTATCATCCAAAACAAGCGAGGGGATGACCCCGTTTTTCTTAATACAGCCTGGACTATGCAGGTTCTGCGGGGCATTGGTCTGTGGTTGTGTTCTGTTTTAGTCGCTTTTCCAGTTTCCAAGTTCTACAACGATCATCGACTCCTGTGGCTCATCCCAATAGTTTGTTTTGGTACAGTCATTACTGGGTTCAATTCCACCGCTCTTTACACGCTCAACCGCCAAATTGCCCTCGGAAAGTTGGCAGTTTTTGAGTTAGGAGGGCAGATAATTTCCTTGGTGGCAACAATTATTTGGGCTTTGTTCGATCCATCGATCTGGGCTTTGATTGCCGGGAGTCTCGTGTCAGCCGTGGTTCAAGTAGTATGGAGTCATCGATTAGTCCCAGAATTTTCTAACCGCTTTACTTGGGACAAAACGGCAGTTCAAAGTATCTTTTCCTTTGGGAAGTGGATTTTTCTGTCAACAGCTTTAACCTTTTTCGCCACCCAATCTGACCGACTGATCTTAGGCAAATTAGTCTCATTTAAGCTTTTAGGTATTTATGGTATTGCTTTTGGGCTAGCTGACATACCGCGCCAGATTATTTTGGCACTGAGTGGAAAAGTAATTTTTCCGGCTTTTTCAAGGATGGCTGACCTTCCTCGTGCAGAGTTTCGCAACAAAATTCTCAAGAATCGTCAACCAATCCTTCTTGCTTTAGCCGTCGGATTAGCATTCATGATTAGCTTCGGAGATATCCTGATTCGGACATTGTACAAGCCGGGGTATCACGAAGCCGCCTGGATGATGCCGCTTATCGCTCTAGGTATCTGGCATACTACGCTCTACAGTACGATGAGTCCGGCGCTTCTGGCTGTTGGAAAATCGATGTATAGCGCTCTCGGTTTTCTATTTACTACTCTGACTATTGTTATTGGATTGCCACTTGCCTATTCCCACTACGGAATGGTAGGAGCAATGATTGTAATCCCTTTTTACGACCTACCTTTATATGGCGTAATCATGTATGGTCTTTGGCGTGAAGGATTCTTTTGTTTAGCACAAGATATCAAAACAACCGCTATATTTTTGGGATTACTCGCAGGGGTGCTGCTAAGTCGATATTATTTATTGGGATTGGGACTGCCAATTAGTCAAATACTCCGGTGAAAAAGAGGACATAATGGACACCAAACAGCAAAGTCTTAAAACAGGAATCTTTCACTTTTTTCTTTTCCGCTGGGCTTTTATGATTGAACTTGTTCGCAGTATTACTCGGTACTTAAAATTAGCGTTGTTTTATCAAAAGCGTGAAGTGATTAAAGCCTTAGGAGAAGGTAATGCTATTGAAAGAACACCTCCTAAAGTTATTGCGGTTATTCCACACATAACCACAGTAGAAGAAGCCAAAAATCGAGAAAAGGCTCAGGCGAAAATTGAAAAACTACAAACAACAATTGATGGTCTCCTTGCTAGCTTCGCTCATTGCCATCTCACAATTGTTATCAAAACTGTAGCTGATAGATATATTACAGCCTATTTACCTGATTATCAGATTGGCTGCATTGAAGTCCAAGAAGAAATAGACATTGACCCAATGTTCATCGGGTTTAGATGTCAAGATGAATTGATCAAAAGAGTTGAAGATTTTGATTGGTTCGTCTTTCTTGAAGATGACATCATCCTTCAGGACAGTTTCATTCTAGAAAAGCTCATAAGATTCAATACAAAAGGGGGTTCAGACCGGGATATTCTCCTTCCTAATCGTTATGAGCTATGGGAAGTCACCAAGAGATACATTGACCTCACAATAGATGCCGAGATGGATTGGAGCAAACTATCAACATTAGAGATAGACGGCGTTAAATTCTCTGAATGTACTAATCCTCATTCCGGCTTTTTCTGCTTATCAAAACTTCAGTTAAGACGTTGGATTGAATCTGGTCGGGAATGGAAAGATAAAAACCTAGGATTTGGGGGTCCAAGGGAGTGTGCAGCGACTTACAGCCTATTAGAATGTTTTTCACTATACAAACCTCACGCTTCAAATCTGCACTTTTTTGAGGTAAAACATTACGACACAAAGTATTCTCAACTGTATCCAGAACAAGCCCCCGAATACATTTTTTCGTCCATCAAAGATTTCTCAAAACAGAATTAACCTGTAACATTTTCATTAGTTAACATGACAATTTTGAAAGGAGCCAAGTAAAGTCTAATCTTAACAACGCAAATCATCGATTCTAGAATAATAGCTACTATCTTATGACAACCAATACTCAGAAAAAGAGAATTCATTGGAAAGAGCTAGATATTTTGCGGGGGTTAGCAGCACTCCTGATGCTCGTCAATCATGCCGGATATCAGACACTTGCTCCAACTGAAACCAATGGAATCGTTGCTAGTAGTTTGTTATTTATTAGCAGTTTTGCGCCAGTTCTTTTCTTTTTTGTAACAGGTGTTGGTTATGGACTTCAATCAATCCAAAAGAAAAATGCAAGTCATTGGTACGTAATTCTTAACAAGGTAATCATCCTATTCCTTGCTGATTTATTAATACACTGGAGCAACGGGGGGTGGCTAGAATTAGAGTTTCTTGGATTTATTGGTCTTTCGAGTTTAGTGATGGAATTCGTAAGAAAATCAAAGTATCCAGTGTTTTATTGCCTGATTGGATTTGTTGCTATTTCCCTTCTACGCTACTTACTCGGTCCTTATGTTCATTCCCTTGGATACCCTAAGCAAGCCTCATGGTTGATTAATTGGACATTAGGAATTAAAGATACTCCTGGTGTCTCGTATCCACTTTCTCCCTGGCTAGCTTATCCGTTTGCTGGCTACATTACTGGTGTTGCAGCAATGCATTATCAAAGATTCATAGAAACCCAGCGATTCAAAGTTGTTTCAGGCTTGTTAATACTTGGATTAATTCCAACAATTGCAGCATTATTTCTAGCTCAACATGGAGCTTCTTTTTTCCGATGGGGAACGGTTGGGATAGGTTTTTATGTGGCAAGCTTTGCTGTTCTTTTGATTAGTCTGACTATTTCCCTAGTCCTTTGTGGAAACTCAATATACCAAGGTTTTCAAGAGAATTTATCATTAAAAGGAATTGCTTCTTTGGCAGTTGTTCCTATACATTATTTCCTAATTTACTTAGTAGTCGCTAGTGGAGGCACAGGTGTAAATCTATTTAGGTATAGTCTGATTGCACTAGCTGTTTTAATTGCCAGTTTTCTCCTCTCACGTGCAGTAGAAAACCTTAGCACAAAAATTCGTCAATTAAATAAGCCGAGAGTTGTCTGGTTTAGACTGGTAGGGAGGTTTTTATTAGCAGCTACAATCACCTGGATTAGCAGCAAAGGAGCGACTTCTCTGGCAATACTACCCAGGACTTTTGGTCAAGTTGTTCTATGCCTGTTATTTGGAGTCCGCTTGCCTCTATAGCTAAAATATTGGCAAGGAGTGCCGTCAGTTTTCTTAAAGTTTGTTAATCAGGTTGCTTCTTATTATTTTTGCAAATGTTTGCGGAGGATAACATGACTTCAACTTTAACGTTCCGACTAGATTCAGAATACTTGAAAAACTTGGCGGTTAAGTACCGGGAAGATTACCAACAAGCCAAGCCTTTTCCTCATATCGTTATTGATAATTTTTTGCCTGAGTTTGTCTTAGACAACATCCTAACAGAGTTTCCCAAAGCCGGAGACATCGATTGGCAAAAGTTTGAAAACAAAGCCGAAAAAAAGCTAGCAAACAAACATGAAAAGTACATGGGAGATAATACCCGTTCTCTCCTGTACCAATTTAACTCTTCAACTTTTATTGAGTTTTTAGAGAACATAACAGGTATTGAAGGAATTATCCCAGATCCTCACTTTGAAGGCGGCGGTCTTCATCAGATCGAAAGAGGGGGATACTTAAAAATGCACGTCGATTTTAATCGGAACAACAAGTTACACCTAGATCGACGTTTAAACCTTCTCCTATACCTCAACAAAGACTGGAAAGAAGAATATGGTGGCTACCTGGAATTATGGGATAAAGAGATAACGCAGTGCGAGAAAAAAATACTACCACTATTTAATCGCTTGGTTATCTTTACCACAACAGACTTCTCTTATCATGGCCATCCTGAACCCTTGACCTGTCCAGAAGGCTGGACGCGGAAGTCATTGGCACTTTACTACTATACCAACGGACGACCCGCTGAAGAGATATCAGGAAAGGAGCATTCTACTATATTTCAAGCTAGACCCGGAGAGGATATCCAGGAAAAAACATCAGGAATGACAGCCAAAACCATTCTCAAAAAGTTAATTCCTCCTATCATCATTGAGGGACTGAATAACTTGAAAAAGAAGTAAAAATTCAGCAAATTACAAGGACTCTACCAACATCTCAACATCTCTGAATCTTCTCTTTCCATACCCAGTAAGCTGCCTTTGTTGAAAATTTAATCAAAAAAGTTTATCTGCACTCCCTTAAAAGTGCGGATGCCTTTTTAATTTAGCTGTAATACATTATTGGCAACTATAGGGAAAATTATCAAATGTAAATTAACTGAATCGATTTACATTAAATTTAGTTAGAAGAACCAGTCTTGCTAGAGATTTTTAGCTAAACTCAACTCCCGCTTTTTTCAGAAGTTCCCTTCTTCTTTGTACTCTTGCAAAGCTTATGAGTCCTTTAGTACCCCTAATCATGTTCGGCTGGATTCCAGTCGTCCTCTACCTATTTACGCGGTTTCCAGCTCAGCAAGCCGTTGTTATCAGTTACGTCACCGGATTTCTGTTTCTGCCACAAGTCGTCAAATATCCAATTGCCCAGGGAATTCCTCCCTATGACAAAGTATCAGCAACTAGTTACTGCGTTTTGCTAGCAACATTGTTGTTTGATTCAGGAAGATTCAGTTCATTTAAACCCGGTTGGCTTGACCTGCCGATGCTAGTTTGGTGTCTATGCCCGATTGCCACACAATTTGCTAATGGGCTCAGCCCAATCTCCCCAACGACTGGGCAAATTATGACTTGGGGAGTACCGTATTTTATTGGTCGAATCTACCTCAATGACTTAGCAGGGTTACGCCAGTTGGCAGTTGGCATCTTCGCAGGCGGACTAATTTATGCTCCATTGTGCTTGCTGGAAACTCGGATTGCGCCAACACTGCACTTAAAACTTTACGGATTTCATGCCCGTAATGACTTTTCCCAAACGATTCGTTTTGGGGGATATCGACCAACTGTGTTTTTAGAACATGGTCTTTGGGTGGGTGTGTGGATGATGGCAGCGGCACTGATTGGAGTCTGGCTGTGGAAAACAAAAGTCATCAAGAAATTTAAGGAAATTCCAGTCGGAAGGCTTTTGGTTGGATTGTTAATTACAGTCATATTAGTTAAATCCACAGGTGCTTACCTCTACCTGCTAATGGGAATTGTCATCTTATTCATTGCAGGATGGCAGCGCACCTCAATCCCTGTAGTAATTTTAGTCGTCGCTCTCTCGTCCTACATCTACCTGGGAGCTTCTGGAAATCTTTATACGATTCCTCAAGTTGTTTCATTTGTGAATAGCGCCAATGACGACCGCTCTGGATCTGTGGCATTTAGAATCATTAATGAAGAAATTCTGTCACGAAAGGCGCGGCAGAGAATGGTTTTAGGTTGGGGAGATTCGGGAGGGAACCGAATCTACGATGAGCAAGGCAAGGATATTTCAACTACCGATAGTTTGTGGATTATCGTCTTTGGTTTACAGGGTGCCGTTGGTTTAATTAGCTTTACCGCAGTACTGTGCGTGCCTAGTCTGGGATTTTGCTATTCACGCTATCCGCCTAGTTCCTGGTCTAATCCAAAAGTCGCACCAGTCGCTGCGCTGGCAATGGTCTTAATCTTGTATATGCTTGACAGTGCCTTGAATGCGATGGTTTGTCCAGTTTTTCTGGTTGCTTCTGGAGGCATCGCAGGTCTTGTACACAAAGAACCCGAATCGAAAAAGGTATCCAGCGTTCGTTCATCCGGTGTCAAACGTCCCTTGGTTCAACAGAGACAAACCTAACCAAATGAGGACGCTTAAGGCTACTTAATAACAAACAAAACTCAGCCAGTCTTAGTCTCCTTAAAATTAGCTTAAAGGAGAACAAGACACGTGCGTTTGCCATTAAAGTTATTCAAGGAGTAGAAGCA
>CADCTM010000748.1:11296-25514 GCA_902805485.1 uncultured Coleofasciculus sp.
GAAAAGGATGTCTTATTAACCCTGTAGTCTAGGCTTGAGCATTGACGCTTCACCAATACTTAGCCTATGTTGGTCGTTAAATAGATAGTTCTAGTAGAGCAACAAGCGTTCAAGTTTGAAAGCTTGTACTAGTTCAAGCTTTCGAGCCAGAAGGTTTCTCTCATCAGGAAGCAGCCACCCGTACTATACAAAAGGTTATTCGTTGAATAAAAAGTGAATAAGCAGGCAGTCTTAGTTAAAGCCGACAAAGGCTATTTCTGCCAAATCTCCATGTTTCCTCACTTATTCTCCGAATCCGCCGAGGCAGGCTCCTTCATCTAAAGCTGAATGGGTCTTCTTACTAGATTTCTCAAATAATTAACTAATTAATACACCTAACACTACAACCCTAATGTCTAAGGATTTGAATTTAACTATACTACAGACTCTTCCGATTAAAAAGTTAAAAGACGGTAACGTTTTGCTAACGAGAAAATTTGAGGAAGCCACCAGTAAGTTTGGCAGCCTTTGGCCAGGTTCCCTTACAGTACTCATGGAGGAAACCAATCGAGAAAACGACAATATTGATAAAAAAGTATTCAAATTGAAGGAACTACCATTCAAAATAGAAATTGTTTCTTTTGATGAGATTAATCCTACCAAACTCCGAAACAAGACTTCTTTAGTTTTAGCAACCTTAGGGTTCAGGCAAAATCACATTAGTCAAGTTTGTCAAAAAGCTGGTGTCCCCTGTATTTATATTTCTGAATACACGCTTAAAACACGAAAACAAATCATAGAAGTAGAAGAGGAACAGCCACTCCGACGCCTGTGGCGCAGTCGATGGGAAGAATCACAAGAAAGGAAGCAACGTAACGCTATTGCCCTCGCCGCTGGCTTGCAATGTAATGGAATGCCGACTTATGAGGTGTACCGCAAAATTAATCGAAACCCGCTTCTTTTCTTCGACACTCGCATCACTAAAGAGATGCTAGCAACCCCTAAAGATATTGAAAAGCGTACTCAAACTCTGACTGAAAATAAACCGCTTCGCTTGGTGTTCTCCGGACGTCTTAACAGGATGAAAGGAGCCGATCATTTAATAGATGTCGCTCAAGAACTTAAGCAACTCCGAGTCCCGTTTCATTTGTCTATCAGTGGTGCTGGGGAATTAGAAGAAGCCATGCGTCAGAGGATTAAGGCTGAAGGTCTTAGTGATTGTATTGAGATGATGAAAGTTCCTGATTTTAATACTATTTTCTTTCCCTTTGTTAAGGCTAATATAGATTTGTTTATTTGTTGTCACCGGCAGGGAGATCCGTCATGCACTTATGTAGAAACAATGTCCTGTGGCGTACCAATTGTCGGATATGCCAATGAAGCCTTTGAGGGAATTGTGGAAAAGTCAAAATCAGGATGGCTTGTCGAAATGAATCAACCAAAACTGCTAGCCAAGAAAGTGGCAGAACTCAATAATAAGCGGGATGAGATTAAAGCGATGTCATACAAAGCACTCGATTTTGCTCAACAACATACCTTTGAGAAGACCTATGATGCTCGCATTTCCCATATGAAGCAGATTGCCTTGATAAAATAGGCAGCGTGGCAAAATGGTTAATAAAGATTGAAGCCGCTCGTCCATTTAACTCATTTCCGCTCGTCTATTTAACTAATTTCCTCAAAGACTTTTACTTAGACCCACTTGAAGCGATGAGCCAGACAATTTACAAAACGCCTGTTCGTTAAACTCAGTCATAGAGGGCAAACTAGCCTTTTTATAAAAAATTGAAAAAGTGGCTAATCTCTAAGAACAACAGTACTTTCTCAAGAACACACAAATTTTGACAGCTTGACAAAAAGCGTATTTATGTACTCAATTTGTAAGGAGTTATTAAGCGCAAGCCTTACAAATCCTTGATGAAAAAAGCTAGTAAATAATCCAATAGTGCGACCTAACTTTATGTCTTATGCAACTAGGCTAGATAACCAAACTCCGTTGACCGTAGTAATTGTTAATTATCGAACACCGGGTTTAACAATTGACTGCTTACGCTCTTTAGAGAGTGAAGTGCGGAGTCTTCCAGGAACTCGCGTGGTGTTGACTGACAATGATTCAGGCGATGGGTCAGTTGAACAACTTAACACAGCAATCGCAACCGAAGGTTGGAGTAACTGGGTATCATTCATGCCATTAGAGCGAAATGGCGGCTTTGCTTACGGCAACAACGCCGCGATTCGCCCAGTGCTATCAACAAATCCCCCTCCTTACATTCTGCTGCTAAACCCCGACACAATTGTTCGTCCTGGAGCATTACAGGCACTGGTAGACTTCATGGATAAACACCCCGATGTCGGGATCGCAGGCAGCCGATTGGAAGACCTGGATGGCACACCACAGCGGTCAGCATTTCGCTTCCATACCGCGATTAGTGAATTAGAACAAGGGTTGCGTCTCGGCGTCGTCTCCAAGTTGCTGGCTCATTGGGGTGTTGCACCTCCGGTTCCCGAAGAAACCTGTCAAACCGATTGGGTAGCAGGAGCAAGCATGATCGTCCGCCGAGAAGTATTTGAAGCGGTAGGATTGATGGATGAGGGATACTTCATGTACTACGAAGAAATGGACTTTTGCTTGCAGGCAAAACGCGCCGGCTGGAGTTGCTGGTATGTCCCTCAAAGTCGAGTCGTTCACTTAGTCGGACAAAGTTCTGGCGTCACCGACTCCAAACGCCCTCCCAAGCGCCTCCCCCAATATTGGTTTGATTCCAGGCAACGCTACTTTCTCAAGAACTATGGTTGGCTTTACACCGCCATAGCAGATGCATTTTGGGCTTCTGGTTTTGCGGTTTGGCGGTTGCGTCGAGGCTTTCAAGGCAAGCCGGATCTTGATCCACCACAATTCTTAAGTGATTTCTTACGTAACAGTGTCTTCCTCAAAAAAAGTTTATCAAGCTCCAATTAACTTTAGTAGAGCTAGGATGGGCAAAGATTTGAGTTTTTTTTTCCTGAAAAAACCTGTTCAGCAGAAGTATATTATGGTTACACAGCAAGAGAACCAATCGAGTCTGAACGAACTAGAAACCCCAGCTTTAGGATTCTGGCAACAGATTAAAGAAGATTGGATTGCTCATGGACGCGATTGGACAAAACCAGGATTTCGAGCCGTAGCAATTCAGCGCTTTGGGGCTTGGAGAATGAAACTTGAACCCTTAATCCTGCGCGCACCTTTTAGCATTCTCTATCGAGCATTATTTCGTAAAATCCGAAATACCTATGGAATCGAATTGCCCTATACAGTTCAACTTGGTCGCCGTGTAGTTATTGAACATCAAAGCTGCATCGTCATTCATGGCGAGTGTTCAATTGGCGATGATTGTATTATTCGACAAGGCGTAACCTTGGGGAATCGCTATCTGGATCGACCATTTGATGCACCAAAGTTGGGAAATCGTGTCAACGTCGGTGCTGGGGCAAAAATATTTGGTAATGTAACCATTGGCGATGATGCAAATATCGGAGCCAATGCGGTAGTTTTATCAGATATTCCGGCTGGAAAAACAGCAGTTGGCATTCCTGCCAAAATTATCAGCTCCGCCAAATCTAAAGACAATGATTGAATCAGTGATTCCTCTTATTTCTGCTACAGAACCTGATTGGAGTAGAGAGCAATGTAGCCGTTGGTGGGAACCTAGCCGCCAACTGCTTAAATCTATCCGTGGATATCAAAAATGGCAGAAATCCGAAGGAATTATTGGACGTTTTTTTCGAGCATGGCACGTCAGCCAGCACCGCTTTTGGAGTGTGGTAGCCGCATCAGATATTCCTTTGAATTGCCAAATTGAGGGAGGGTTACTATTAACACATCCGAATGGTGTAGTGATTCATCCGGGGGCAAATATTGGTCCGAATTGCCTAATTTTGCAGCAAGTAACAATTGTTGATGGAGTGAAAATTGGAGGTCATGTTGATATCGGTGCAGGAGCAAAAATTATCCGCCCTGTGAATATCGGTAATCATGCAAAGATTGGAGCCAATGCTGTAGTGACTTGTGATGTACCAGAGGGCGCAACGGCTGTAGGAATACCAGCAAAAATTATTAACGTCCAAAAATCGGTAGAAGCCGCTAAATAACAGCAAAAGTGACGTTGGCTAAATAATTGAATAACAACAAAATTAACGTTAGATAAATGGTTAAATAACAATAAGAATAAAATTATTTCAAATAGCAACAACTTGATTTGAATAGCCTTTGTTGAAGTCTAGGACAACAGGGAACACATCTTGCTGGTGAGAAAATAACATTGAAGTTAATATAAAGGAAGCTTGAAAGTGAATCAAATTAAAGTGGGCTTTTTATCAAGTCAAAATTACTTAGATAAAACGACCTTTTCTGGCTCTCTCTACTATATGCGAACTGCATTAAAAGCCAGAAATTTGCAAATTATTGATTTAGGAAACCCGAAGAAGCCTTCCCTGTGGAGAAAGGTCTTAAATCGATTAATAAAGCCACCAGATTCCTCAAAAGCTGGAACTCCTCAATATATTGCTGAATACAAAAAATTTATTAGCCTGATTAATAAACAGCTTCAGCAAACTCCTTGTGATGTAATTTTTGCTCCTGTAGCCAAAGGAGAGTTGACATTTCTTGAAACAACTATACCAATTATAAGTTTATCAGATACAACATTTGCTTTATTAGAAAAAACCTATCAATTAAAGTTAGACGAAAGCCAAAAAAAATTAGAATCTGAGCAAGAATTTATAGTCGTTTCAAAAGCAAGGAAGTTAGTATATCCTAGCGAATGGGCAGCTAATTCAGCGATTAATGATTACCAAGCCGAACCCGAAAAAATTGCCATCATTCCTTTTGGGGCAAATTTAGACAGTCCTCCTTCAATGAGTGAAGTTCTCTCAAACAAGCCAATATCCCCTTTTCGTTTGCTATTTGTAGGAAGAGATTGGTCAAGAAAAGGAGGAGATATCGCCTTTCAAACACTAATTTGTTTGTGTAAAAAGGGATTTGATGCTGAGTTGACTGTTGTCGGAAGTACGCCACCCGCTAATATTCAACATGACAAGCTAAAAGTTGTCCCTTTTCTGAATAAAAATATTCCTCAAGATAGAAAACAGATTAATGAACTTTTTTTAAAGTCGAATGCTTTTATTTTACCAACTCGTGCTGATTGTTATGGAATTGTATTATGTGAAGCAAACGCTTTTGGTCTTCCTGTATTTACCACAGATGTTGGTGGCATTCCAACAATTGTTAAGAATGGAAAAAACGGTTATATGTTGCCTTTGTCAGCAACAGGAGAGGATTACGCTAATTTAATCATAGAAAAATTATCCGATCCGACTCACTATCACAACTTAGTACAATCTTCTCGAAAAGAATACGATAGTCGCTTAAACTGGAACAAATGGGCAGAAAGTCTCCATCAGTTAATCCTAAGCATAAGATAGTAAGATAAGTTTTATTGGGGAATCTAACTAACGGATGGAGACAAGCCAGTTATTGATTTATCGTGCCTTGATCTAATCGAGGATAGAACTACAACGTGAACCTTTCGCCATCAAAATTCATTGAATAGAGTGAGCTTCTGCCTAATTAATAAAAATTAATGAGGTTTTAACACTAACGGCTTGCTAGCCATATCTGCCTTGAGTTTCAACACGCACAGAGCGTGACAAGATTGTATAAAATTCCTTGACGATAACGTATAGGAGTTTAAAATTTCAGGTAGGTTGATGTAAAAGAGATGGCGTAAATGCTCATTATCCCGGCTGAGATCTCTGATGTCTTAATTATAGAACCGCGAGTCTTTGAAGATGATCGTGGTTTTTTCTATGAAAGTTTCAACGAGAAATCCTTTGCAGAGAAACTCGGAGTAGACATTCATTTTGTCCAAGATAATCATTCCCGTTCTACTCAAAATGTTCTGCGTGGATTGCACTATCAAATACAACAACCCCAAGGAAAGTTGGTGCGTGTAGTTGTCGGCTCAGTGTTTGATGTGGCAGTGGATTTGAGAAAAAGTTCTCCGACTTTTGGTCAATGGGTTGGCAGGGTACTGAGTGCAGAAAATAAGCGACAGTTGTGGGTGCCGGCAGGATTTGCCCACGGTTTTTGTGTCATGTCAGAAATCGCCGAAGTTTTGTACAAAACTACCGATTATTATGCTCCCCAACATGAGCGTTGCGTGATTTGGAATGACCCGGATTTAGCGATCAATTGGCCCCTGACCACCGATCCAATAGTATCTGCTAAAGACCAAGCGGGTCAGTCTTTTAAAGCCGCTGAGGTCTTCTCATGACACGTATCTTACTCACAGGCGCTGATGGACAATTTAAGGCTTATTGCGAACAAGAAGGTCGCACCCCATGACACGTATCTTACTCACAGGCGCTGATGGACAACTCGGACAAGAACTGCAGCGAACACTAGTACCTCTCGGAGAGATAATTGGGGTTGGGCATCAAGCACTGGATTTAACCCAACCCGATCGCATCCGTCAGATTATTAGTGAAATCAAGCCCGACCTCATTGTCAATGCTGCGGCATACACGGCGGTGGACAAAGCCCAAACCGAACCAGAACTCGCCAAATCGATTAACGCCGTCGCACCGACGATTATGGCAGAGGAACAAGCGCGTCATGGAGGCATCCTAATTCACGTTTCCACCGATTATGTCTTCGATGGTCGCAAAAACAGCCCCTACACCGAGGAAGATGCTCCAAATCCTCTCAGTGTCTACGGACAATCCAAACTAGCTGGAGAAGAGGGAATTCAAAAAACTAGCCAAAGCCTTCAATCAGCGCATCAAGAGCTTCGTTACATTATTCTCAGGACAGCCTGGGTCTATGGCACTTATGGCAAAAGTAACTTTGTCAAAACGATGTTAAGACTAGGAGCAGAACGCGATGAAATTCGTGTTGTTGCCGATCAGGTGGGAACTCCTACTTGGGCTTGCGATATTGCTTCATCGATCGCTATATTGGGGCAGAAAGTCCACGAACAAGGAGCGCCCTCTCCCTTAACAGGTATTTACAACTTCACGTCGAGTGGCGTTGCCAGTTGGTACGACTTCGCTATTGCCATCTTTGAAGAAGCCAAACAACTTGGTTTTGAGTTAAAAGTGCAGCGCGTCGTGCCAATTACAACATCCGAATATCCTACCCCAGCGACTCGTCCTGCCTATTCGGTACTCGCTGGACAAAAAATCACCGCCGCTTTGGGAAGTCACCCTCCCCATTGGCGTCAAGGACTCAGGCAAATGCTGGCAGAACTATACTCTAGGCAGACATGAAAGCAATTATCCTCTCCGGTGGCAAAGGAACGCGCCTCAGACCCCTAACTTACACAGGGGCAAAACAACTCGTTCCCGTTGCCAATAAACCAATTTTGTGGTATGGAATAGAAGCGATTGCCGCCGCTGGCATCACAGAAATCGGCATTATCATCAGTCCAGAAACCGGAGACGAAGTAAAAGCCAAAACCGGGAATGGCGATCGCTTTGGCGCCAAGATTACCTATATTCTGCAAGATCAACCAGCCGGTCTTGCTCATGCCGTTAAAATCGCTCAACCCTTTCTCGGCGATGCACCCTTCGTGATGTATCTAGGAGATAACCTGGTGCAAAGCGATTTAAACCTATTCTTAGAAAACTTCAAAGCAAAAAATCTTGATGCCTTAACCCTACTTTGTCCAGTTTCCAATCCCAGTGCCTTTGGTGTAGCGAAAGTTGACGCCGAGGGACGAGTATTACAACTAGTAGAGAAACCCAAAAATCCACCCTCAAATCTCGCCCTAGTTGGAATTTATCTTTTCTCCAACATCATCCACAACGCGATTTCATGTATTAAACCATCGGCACGAGGAGAACTCGAAATTACCGATGCCATTCAATACTTAATTGATCAGAAGTCAAAAGTAGAAGCGTATAAATTAGAAGGATGGTGGTTAGATACAGGTAAAAAAGATGACCTTTTAGAAGCAAATCGAATCATTCTCGATACCTGTCTTGTTTCCTCCGTTTTAGGAGAAGTTGACGAACAATCATCAGTAATTGGGCGAGTACAAATTGGTTCAGGAACAAAAATAGTAAATTGTACAATTCGCGGCCCTGTAACCATTGGTAATAACTGCCACTTGGAAAACTGCTTTGTCGGTCCCTACAGCAGCGTGGCAGACCAAGTAACCCTCATCGACGCAGATTTAGAGCATAGTGTAATTCTACAGGGCGCAAAAGTTGAGGGCATTCATCAGCGAATTGTTGACAGTGTAATTGGTCAGCGTGCCCATCTCAAAGTAGCACCAAAACGTCCAACAGCCTTACGTTTTCTCATCGGTGACGACTGCCAAATCGAGCTGTGTAATTGATTAAAATCATGACATCTTTTGAACAAGAACAGCCTTTATCTAGAGAACCCCGAAGAATCTTAGTTACAGGCGGCGCCGGATTTATTGGTTCAAACTTCGTCCATTATTGGTGCGAACATTATAAAAGCGAGAGCATTGCGCTGCTGCAAGCAGATCGCGTTGTCGTCCTCGATGCCCTCACTTATGCTGGAAATCGCCGGAATTTAGCGTCTTTAGAAGAACTAGAAAACTTTCGATTTGTCCAAGGAGACATTTGCGATCGCCCTTTAATCGAAGCACTCCTCCAAGAAGAACAAATCGACACAGTAGCACACTTTGCCGCCGAATCCCATGTTGACCGTTCAATTTTAGGTCCAGAAGCCTTTGTTCAGACCAATGTCATTGGCACATTTACCCTACTCGAAAGCTTTCGGCATCACTGGGAACGGAACGGAAAAAATAGCGACTATCGCTTCCTCCATGTTTCCACAGATGAAGTCTACGGCAGTCTTGGTCCCAACGACCACCCCTTCACTGAAACCACCCCTTACGCACCCAACAGTCCCTACTCCGCCTCCAAAGCTGGCAGCGATCATCTCGCCCGTGCGTACTACCATACCTATGGACTGCCAACCATCACGACGAACTGTTCCAACAATTATGGACCTTACCATTTCCCGGAAAAATTGATTCCCCTGACTTGTATCAACATCCTGCTAGGCAAACCACTGCCAGTTTACGGAGATGGCCAGAACGTTCGGGATTGGCTGTATGTTGGAGATCATTGCCGCGCCCTTGATGTCGTTATTCACAAAGGGACTCCTGGCGAAACCTATAACATTGGCGGAAACAACGAAGTCAAAAATCTTGACCTAGTTCACACCCTATGCGAACTAATGAACGAGTTAGCGCCGCATCTACCCGTGCAACCGGCTCAAGAATTGATTACCTTTGTCAAAGATAGACCAGGACATGACCGCCGTTATGCCATTGATGCCACCAAAATTAAAACCGAACTCGGTTGGACGCCAGCACAAACCCTAGAAGGCGGCATCCGTCAAACAATTGAGTGGTACCTAACTCATCGTGACTGGTGGCAACCCTTGCTGTCAAAAGAGTATCAAGATTATTATGCTAGTGTTTATGCTTAGTAGCTCGTCTCTGCAATAAACTTTTTGCAAACATCAAGGGCTTTAGATTTAGGAGTTGCTGAATTGGGGTAGGAAATTTGTCGGGGAAATTGAACCGTGGTTGCCCTCATCTGTGACGGGGTAAACCTGGCCTTCCTCGAAGGTGAGGACGTTACTCCTACACTATAAAAATCATCTCTTGATTCAGCAACGTCTAGATTTGGAACCACAGATGAAATCAAATTTCATCTGATTTTTCTGACAGATGCACACAGATGAAATCGGATTTACTTGTTGGTTTCGACAAACTTGATGCTTGAGGTTTAATTGATTGTAGGTGAGGCTAGAAAGCATACACCGAGTCAAAGCCCTAATCATTGCGCCAGAGGTAAGACTTGACAAACATTGGAATAGTTGCTATAGGAAGAAACGAAGGCGAACGACTGCGCCAATGCCTGACTAGCGTAGTCGGAAAAGTGGCGCGGGTTGTCTATGTTGATTCTGGTTCCACAGACGGCAGCGTTGAACTAGCTGTGGGACTAGGCGTAGAAGTCGTAGAACTTGACTTATCGACACCCTTTACCGCCGCGCGCGCTAGGAATGCAGGGTTTGCCCATCTGCTGCAAGTTGAACCACAGATTAAATACGTCCAGTTTGTGGATGGAGACTGCGAAATCGTGGAGGGATGGCTTGATTTTGCCCAACAGGAACTGGAAACCAAATCTAATGTAGCCGTAGTCTGCGGTCGTCGCCGCGAGCGCTTCCCCGAACAGTCGATTTACAACCAATTGTGCGATATGGAGTGGGATACACCTATCGGCGAAGCCAAAGCTTGTGGTGGGGATTCGATGATACGAGTCGCGGCATTCCAGCAAGTTGGGGGATTCAATAGTGCCCTAATTGCCGGGGAGGAACCGGAACTATGCGTGAGGTTGCGCCTTTATGAGTGGAAGATTCTCCGTCTCAATGCGGAAATGACTCTGCATGACGCCCAAATGCTTCATTTTAGCCAATGGTGGAAACGTGCCCTCCGTGCCGGTCATGCCTACGCAGAGGGTGCATCACTACATGGACGTGAAGATGGGCATTGGAAAAAGGAAAGCAAGAGTATTTGGTTTTGGGGCTGCTATTTACCGGTGTTGGCATTCGGACTAGCAATGCCTTCTGGCGGACTTTCTTTGTTGCTATTGCTGGGATATCCTGCACTCTTCATTCGTATTTTTATCAAGCAGCGGCGTCAAAATATTAGCAGTAAACACGCTGCCCTTTATGCGATTTCTTGTGTTTTGGGTAAGTTCGCCCAGGTAGGAGGAACGCTCTCGTTCTTACGCAGCAAGCTGCTAGGCACTAAAAGTCAACTGATTGAGTATAAGAACTGATAAAGTCCAACTATCTGACGGAGTTGTCACCCTGCCAGATAGTTTGCATCGATTACGACTTACCGACTTTGTGCCTCAACTTACCAGTTGTTGCGAGGCAGTGAGGGGTCAATCTTTTCTGTCCATTCCTTGATGCCGCCAGAGTATTGAGTCCCAGCAACTCCAGCATCCTGAAGTTTTACCAACGCTGCACCAGAACGATAGCCATGAGTACAATAGGCAATCAAGCGGCGTCCTTTAAGCATAGACTTAACTTTATCAATGCCAGCTCCTTGTTGAATTTCTGTGAGCGGAACATTTACAGAGCCAGGAATTTTAGATAGTTTATATTCTTCAGGAGTCCGAACATCAAGCAGCAGATAATCTGTTGCTTTGTTATCAATTAATTGCTTAAGTTCCTGTGCGCTAATCTGGGGCGTGTCGGCTCGCTTAACTGCTAATTTTACTACCCCTGAATAGGGCGATGCCCATCTTAAAGGCACACCCCCTTTAATCGCTGGGATGAGCAAATCAGGATTATGACCAACTGCCAGAATAGCAGCGACAGTTCCCAATGTCACAGCCGCACCACCAATCAACAAAAAGGGTTTCTTTGTGTGGGGTTTAGTAAAAGTTGAGGGAAATTCAGAAATATCTTTCATTGAGTACTGTGGAATAGATGAATCGATTTCTTGACTCCAGGCGTCAATGCCACCGTTGACATTAGTGCCTGTAATTCCTTCGTCCTTAAGTAGTGCCAGAGTTTTTGCCGAACGTACACCAGCTTTACACATAACAATCAAATGCGGATTGTTGTCACAAACCTGACGCTTTTCTTCCAGCAATTGCTTAATTTTAGCAATACCTTCCCCACTCTTTACTTCTGGATAAGGCACTAAAACCCACCCAGGCAGTTGCGCTATTTCATACTCACTCTTATTGCGGACATCAATCAATAAAAGGTTATTTACTTTGCTGTCAAGTCGTTCCTTGAGTTCTTGTACGCTCATTTGAGGCACTTGTGATTGCGCGATCCGATTTCCAACAACCGGGAGTCCAGAAACTTTACCGACAGAACCTACCATTGGCAGGGTTTTGAAAAGATTTACTCTGGAGTCCATCATGAGGTACAAGTCCTTACTTCAATAAATATAGTCAGACAGCAACTGAGAAACTGACAAAAGTTACTAGGCAATCGGAAAGCTAACTAACAATAAAAATTCACAATTTCATTTATTTGTCTCGACTTTCAAGGACACAAATTATCATAAAACAAAAATATTCAGCAAGACTAGAAGTAAGCAACAAAGAGAAAAGTTTAACCCTTTATCTTTTCCAAAAGTCCCTTAGTAATTTAATTAGGTTATAGTTTAAAAAACCTAACCCTTAATTTGGAAGAGCAAGAGCGACAGCGGAAGTTGTGTCTTTCCTTACCCTTATATCGTAATAGATATCAAAAACAACCATACATTCAGCGGCAAGTCTTGTTTAATATTTTAAAAACCCAATCTTTCCTTAAAGCTTGTGTAAAGCTAAACCTCAAGCAAGAGTCGTTTAATCCACAGCTACCCTAAACAGGTAGCCATCTTATAGCATTTCTCATTATTGTGAGGTACAATCCAATTCAAGTGCATCAATTATAAGAATCAGGAATGAAACCTCATTCAATTGAATTTCGCCAGAAAATTATTGAAGTCCCTGAAAAGGAAAGCCTCTCAATTAGGAAGCTTGCTCAACGTTTTTGTGTTGCCAAAAGCTTTATTCAAAAACTACTCAAACAATATAAGGAAACCGGAGATATTCAGCCTCAACCCCAAGGAGGAAGTCCTGAACCGAAGCTGAAAGGAGAGCAATTAATTGATTTAGTAGAAATTATCGAAACCCATAATGACGCGACGCTTGAAGAACTTTGTAACTTGCTTGAAGAAAAAGTCCAAGTTAGAGTCAGTCTTCCCACGATGGGAAGACTCACGCAAAAATTAAACTACAGTGTAAAAAAAAACTCTCTACGCTGCCGAAAAAGAAAGTGAAAAAGTACAGGAGCAGCGAGTCAAGTTTTAGTCACAAATTCGAGATGTCCGGGTGGAAGACTTGATTCTCCTTGATGAATCAGGGGTTAATCTGGCAATGGTTCGGCTTTATGCCAGAGCTTTAAAAGGCAAAAGAGCTAGAGGGGAGAAGCCCCAAAAAAGAAGCAGAAATATTTCTTTAATTGCTGCTTTATCAATCCGAGAAGTCGTGGCATCTGTCAATATCTATGGGGCGGTAGATGCAGTCACGTTTGAAGCTTTTGTTGAGAAGAGAGTTAATTCCTAAACTCTGGGATAATGCTTGTGTTGTGATGGACAACGCCAAAATTCACCTGCTTGAGAGATGGTAAGAGAATTTCTGGAACAAGCGGGAGTAAAACTTGTTTATTTATCTCCTTATTCTCCCGAATTCTCCCCAATAGAAAACTTTTGGTCAAAAGTTAAATCTATCTTAAGAAAGAGAGCAACAAGAACCTACAAAGATTTAATCGCTGGCATCACCAACGCAATGCTTCAGGTAACTCAGTCAAATATTCGTAACTGGTTTGCCCATTGTTGCTACTGTACCTCTTAGATGTGAGAAAAGCTATATATTAATTACTAATTAATTCCTGCCTGTAGCTTAGTAATAAGATTTCCAGCGCCACTCACAAAATCCAACCAGGACGAAAGCAATTACAGCAATTTTCAAGTCGGTAGGTACGGTGGTTATGGGCGCAAAGCTGTGCTGCCCAAAGATAAAATGTATTTCATCTTATCCCTCTTCTGTCACTCTCCGGGAATTAAAATAAAGAAATAAATACTTTAAATCCCTACAAGGTAAGGAGGCTAATGGATGTAGGGGTACAAATTCTCAAAAACTTATCAAGAGATGCACAGGCAACAGTATCATTCATTGATAAATTTTGTAATTATTACAAAGACCTATTTCCTGAAGTCAGAACTTATGAATATTTTAAATATTTATACTTAGGAATAATTTCAAAAATCAAGAGAAAATCTATACCAGAGATTGCGAAAGTAGTGGGATTAAAATCTGCCCAATCATTGCATCATTTTATAGCAGCATTGCCTTGGTCAGCAACCAAATTAAAAAACCGAAGACTATTAAGAACATTAGAGGCATTAGAGGGCAACTCAATCACAGTATTAATAGATGAAACAGGAGACAGAAAAAAGGGGAAAGAACGGATTATGTTGCCCGACAATATCTAGGCAGCATCGGTAAAATTAAGTCTGCAATTGTTTGGTGTAAATGCCTATACATATATCAAAATATCACTTTCACTTTAATTTTCAAAATATTTAAGCCCCAAGGAACATTAAAATCTGGCGACAAATATCAAACAAAAATCAAGTTAATC
>CADCTM010000749.1 GCA_902805485.1 uncultured Coleofasciculus sp.
TAACAGATCTAAATTATTACTCAGCCTCGCACAACCGCGAGGAGAAAACTCAACTAGATCTGGCTTAACTCCTGATATTGATCGCCTAAGTCCAGAAATGATAGAAAAGCATACAGAGGCTGGTATTAGATTTATTTTGGCTGGTGTTAAGAAAAATCCTTAACAATTGGGATATTCAACTTCTCAAACATCACTCTCAACAACCGCTTGACTTGCGATCCGTCGCCATTGGCGAATGATACGCCTTAATATTGCTTGCTCTGGAGTAATAACTTGCCTCACCACATATTCATCAAGTCTGTCAAGATAGCGAGTAATCTGAGCAAGGACAGCCAGCTTTTCAATAGTTGTGGTGACAGAAGAATAAGCGATCGCTTTCATCCCAATTTCGCCACAGCGAGTTAAGGCGATTAGCACCTGGGGACGAATCGGCGCTTCAATCACAGCTAATCCATAGACAACTTCACCCGCCCCACGTAAATCAGACAAATGCTCATAAGTCAAGAAAGTGGCTAGGGCATCAAAAGAGTCAGCAATTTCGATTCCACCTGGATAGTCAATCAAACCCCCGTAGGTTTTCTTGTAGCCAGATAAGTTGAAATCCTCTGCCTCAATAATTTTGCTGTATGAAAGTTGGTAGAGCAAATCGGCAAAGCGAGTTAGAGGAGTTATTTTGCGATCGCGACCAAACCAAGTCAAACCCCAGACTAGCTCCTCTGCGATGTAATTAATTCCATCGCTAGTACAATCTACTTTTTGATTTGCCAGTTCCCCAAGTAACACCTGCCTTGTTGTTGGCAATAGCTGCCAATCACGTTTAGCGATCGGTGCAACCACATACGTGTTTAAATCCGAATTAGTCAATAACTGATAGACAAAGTGTAGCGGTGCGGCAACCGAATGTAGATGAGTCCGCAACGCTTGTTGGGCAAAAACCCGCTGAAAGGGGTTCCGAACCACTTCTGCCACAGAAACCAGTCCTTCGGGCGGGGATGTCCGCAGACGTGCCTCTAATAACGCCCTAGTTCCCGGTACAGGCAAAACTAACAACTCATCCCACAGTACAGGATGCCACTTGCTCCGGAACTGACGACCGAGGGCGAGAACCAGTTGAATTGGGTAAAACAGAAGACGTAACGCACCAAAAGCAACAAGGTAGTTAAAGGTAATACCCACGGTTTGAAAAGCCGTAATCCCCGGACGGATACGACCTTTAAGGGTAATTGCTGGCGAGATTACACAGATTACAACAAGAGCAACCGCCGCCCCAAGCAGGAGAGTAAAAGCGATCGCACCAAAGACACCCAAAGATTTACGACTAGTCAGGGCAAAAGTTGCACCGCTGATCAGACCCAACAGGATACCGAAGATAATCGTGAGGAGAGTATTTGTATTCCCCAGCTTAAACTGCTCGCTGAGGATCGGATCGGCAGCAATTCGCGCCACAATCACAAAGGCAATACAAAAGACAAGGCTAACCAAACCCGCTGGCACAAAGCTAGAAACAATACTACCAGCAACCCCGAACGTCATCACCCCGATCGCCAAAATCACTGCCACACTAATTGCGACACCCAACACAACAAAAGGCACAATCCCCCACAAGCTAATATTTAAGCCCACACTTTGGGCGACTACACCCCGCATCGGTAACTGAGTCCCCTGTGCCAAATTCCAAACTTTGGGAGCGTCTTTAAAGGAAGCGGAAATCACGCGCGGCGTTTTTGGCGTCACCGCAAGCGCTGTCACCCAAGCATTATGACCCTTAAGGGTATGCAAAGCTCTAAAATTTTGTAAGTCCCAAACCCTCACCGTTTGGTCAGAGGAAGCAGAAACCGCAAGCTTGCCATCTGGAGTCATTGCCACACTTGTCACCCAACCGCTATGACCTCTAAGGGTTGCCAGTTCTTTTCCTTGTTCAATGTCCCAAACCTTCAACGTTTGGTCAGTGGAGGCGGAAATCGCTTGTTGTCCATCTGGGGACAAAACAACACCTGTAACCCCACCCTGATGACCGGCAAGGGTATAAAGTTCTTTGCCTTGGGTAATGTCCCAGACTTTCAGAGTTTTGTCAGCAGAAGCCGAAACCGCCTGTTGTCCGTCTGGGGTAAGAGCAACGCCCTTCACCCAAGCACGATGACCCTTAAGGGTGTAGAGTTCTTCCCCATCTACGATATTCCAGACCTTTAGGGTTTGGTCAGCGGAAGCCGAAACCGCCCGTTGCCCGTCACTCGTCACCGCCACCGCCCAGATAATATCGTTATGACCTCTCAGGGTGTGTAAAGCTTTTCCGGTTTGTAAGTCCCAAACTTTCAAGGTTTTGTCAGCAGCAGTTGAGACGGCGCGTTGTCCATCTGGGGTGACGGCAACATTTGTTACCCATTCTTTATGACCATTCAGAGCATGGAGTTGCTTGCCCGATTTGAGATCCCAGAGTTTCAGGGTGTGATCACGGGATGCCGAAACCGCCCGTTTTCCGTCTGGCGTAATCGCAACAGCCGTGACACCATAGCTATGTCCCACAAGCGTGTGCATTTGAGTCCCCCAGCGCAAATTCCAGACTTTCAGCGTGCTGTCGGCGGTAGGAACCTGAATAGTCAAGTCGCGAGTTCCGGTGGCAGAGACGGCAAGTTGTCCATTTGGAGTAACAGCGATCGCATTTATCCAAGACTGATTTCCTTGGAATGTGGTTAGGCTGTACAAAGTAACGATTGAGGCAAGCAAAAGGGCAAGAAAAGCGGATGCGATCGGTAACATTAAGTAAACATGGCGATAAGCTGGAATACTCCATGCCCGCCAAATTTTCTGAAAACCCTTGCTCTGTGCAAAATTGGGGGCGGCGGCGTTGAGGTAGCAATGAAACGCTGTCGGACGAAAGTAGACCCAGTAAGCCAGGAGCAAATAGTGGCGAAACTTCCAGGGACTAAGGACTTCAGGGAGTTCGCCCCGGTAGATGGGGAAATTTGGCATGAGCAAAGGTCTAGGCGTGAGGTTAATTTAGACAAGGCAATCAAGAGCTTTTATAACTCAATCTCGAAAATATACCCAATAAATCGTTCCTCTAAAGCTTTAAACTAAAGGGTGCATTATGGTTTGAAGATAATCTTATTAAGCTGTGCGGAAAATTGTTATTGCCGGTAACTGGAAGATGTATAAAACTCAACGGGAAGCCTGTGAGTTTTTGGAAAAGTTTATGCCTGAGTTGGAAGAAACGGACGCAAGACGGGAAGTTCTGCTGTGCGCTCCTTTTACAGCCTTGGGCATTATGTCTAAGAGTCTGCATGGTGGCAGAGTGCAGTTGGGGGCACAAAATATTCACTGGGAGGACGAAGGCGCTTACACGGGTGAAATTGCGGGGGAGATGCTCACCGAAGTTGGGGTTCGCTACGTGATCGTTGGTCACAGCGAACGGCGGCAATATTTCGGTGAAACGGATGAAACTGTGAATAAACGCCTCCTGGCGGCACAACGCCACGGCTTAACCCCGATTTTGTGTGTGGGTGAAACAAAGCAACAACGGGATGCAGGTGAAACTGAGTTGCTAATTACGACTCAGCTAAAAAAAGCGATCGTAGATGTTGACCAGCAGAATCTCATTATCGCCTATGAGCCGATCTGGGCAATTGGTACGGGTGAGACTTGTGAGGCAGCGGAAGCCAATCGAGTTGTGGGTTTGATTCGCTCTCAGCTTAAGGTAACTGATGTTCCAATTCAATATGGCGGTTCGGTTAAGCCGAATAATATTGATGAAATCATGGCTCAACCGGAAATTGATGGGGCATTGGTGGGAGGAGCAAGTTTGACACCGAATGACTTTGCACGAATTGTCAATTTTAAGTAGTTATTGGTTAAAAGTTATTGGTTATAAGTCTTTAAAGCCATTCACTTGTTGACAAATGACAGATGACATTGGACAAATCACTATTAGCGATCGCCCTACGCTGCTGCTAGCAGATCGCTCTTTCGTTTGGGGAGAGCGAACTTATTTAATGGGTGTCTTAAATGTGACGCCGGATAGTTTTAGTGATGGAGGGGAATTTTATAACCCAGCGGCAGCCTTGGAGCAAGCGCAACGTCTTGTAGAGTCGGGTGCAGATATCATTGATGTTGGCGGTCAATCGACGCGACCAAATGCGGAACAAGTTTCTGTTGAGGAAGAGTTGCATCGAGTGCTTCCAGTTATCAAGCAATTGCGTTCAGTTCTTTCTGTGCCAATTTCCGTTGATACAACTCGTGCCTCGGTTGCCCAAAAGGCGGTTGAAGCTGGGGCGGATTTGGTTAATGATATTTCTGGCGGTACGTTTGACCCCAATATGTTGCCAGTTGTGGCTGAACTTGATGTCCCAATTGTATTGATGCACATCCGGGGAACGCCCCAGACAATGCAGCAACTGACCGAGTATCAAGATTTAATTGGGGAAATTTACGATTTTTTGGAAAGGCAAATTGCGGCGGCGATGGCGGCGGGCATAAAGACTTCGCATTTAATTATCGACCCCGGTATCGGTTTTGCGAAAACAGCCCAACAAAATTGGGAAATCCTGCGACAATTATCTAAATTCCGTTGTCTTGGCGTGCCAATTTTAGTGGGACCTTCTCGGAAAAGCTTTATCGGTCGCCTTCTCAATAAACCAGACCCCAAGGATCGCCTCTTGGGAACGGCGGCAGCTTGTTGTGGTGCAATCGCGGGAAGTGCAGATATCCTCCGTGTCCACGATGTCCGGGAAATGCATGATGTCTGTCGGGTTGCCGATGCAATTTGGCGGCAAAAAATATGAATAGTGAACTGCTTCAACAAGTCCGGGTTTTAGACCCAGTTTCTGGCACTGACCAACTGGCTGATGTTTTAATTACGGATAATTTCATCACGGCTGTTGAGGCGGAAATTTCTGACATCCCCGCTGATACGTCAGTGCGAGACTGCCAAGGTTTAATCTTAGGACCCGGACTGGTAGACCTTTACAGCCATTCTGGGGAACCGGGATTTGAGGAGCGAGAAACTTGGTCATCTCTCTTGGAAGCGGCAATAACAGGCGGTTTCACACGCTTGGCAATTTTGCCGGATACTTCGCCACCACTTGATAATCCTTCTGGATTAGCGCGATTACGCCAGCAGAAGTTGCAAACAGCCTCTACACCTCAAATTTATTGTTGGGGTGCTTTAACGCTGGGTGTGGAAGGGCAGCAAATGACGGAACTGGCAGAGTTAGCCCAGGCGGGAGTGGTGGGCTTTGCTGATGGGCGTCCATTGCCGATGGGGCTACTGCGGCGGTTGTTGGAATACCTACAACCTTTGGGTAAACCCTTGGCGCTGTGGGCGTGTGACAGCAAGCTGATGGGGAATGGGGTGATGCGAGAAGGCCCGAACTCGATTCGCTTTGGCTTGCCGGGAAATCCTGCAATCGCAGAATCTACTGCTTTAGCTGCCGTATTGGAATTAGTCGCCGCCATCGGTACGCCAGTCCATCTGATGCGGATCTCCACTCGTCGCGGTGTTGAATTAGTTAAGCAAGCAAAGGCTCAGGGATTGCCTATAACTGCGAGTACGACTTGGATGCATTTATTACTTGATACTGATGATTTGAGGAATTACGACCCGACTTTGCGCTTAGAACCGCCGTTAGGGAACCCTTCGGATCGGGCGGCTTTAGTTCAGGGTGTGCGGGAAGGAGTTGTGGATGCGATCGCGATTGACCACTCTCCCTACACTTATGAAGAAAAAACTGTTGCTTTTTCGGAAGCGCCACCAGGTGCGATCGGTTTAGAACTCGCTCTGCCTCTGCTTTGGCAGACTTTGGTTGAGACAGGCGACTGGTCTGCTTTGGAATTATGGCAGTGCGTTAGCACAAATCCAGCGATTTGTCTAGGGCAAAGTTTAAAGGCGATCGCACCACAACAACCTGCTGAACTTGTTCTCTTCAATCCTCAACAGATGTGGCAAGTCAACAAACAAACTCTAAAGTCTCAATCCCAAAACACGCCTTGGCTAGGGAAACAACTCACAGGGCGCGTCGTCCAAACATGGTGTGTCGGGAATTAAACATTACATAAGGTTGCCTAAATCAGGGTTTCGCCTACACCTTTAGTCCGCGCAGGCGGACTTTGTGCTTGTAGTCCCGAGTTCAGTCGTCGGGTATTCGGGCAATTATTAATTAACCGCTTCCTTCTTCAAAGAAGCCGGATATTGGGGAATTGGGTCGATTTCACCCACACGGCTTAACGGCCAAAAGCGCACCACCGCCCGCCCAATAATCCTGTCGCGCGGGACGAAGCCCCAATAATGAGAGTCGTAGCTATTGTTGCGGTTGTCTCCTAGGACAAGATACTGGTTAGGTGACACTGTTACCGGACCAAAGTTGTAATTTGGTTTTTCTTCAATGTAATTTTCCTTCAAGGGTTGATTATTGACATAAACCCGTCCCTCTTTCACCTCCACCTTGTCGCCAGGAAGACCAATCAAGCGCTTGATAAAGGCATCTTTGAAGTTTTGCTGCTTGAGTGTGTCGGTGGGGTTAAATACAATAATGTCTCCCCGATCTGGATTGCGGAAGTTGTAACTAATCTTGTCAATAATTAGGCGATCGTTAATCTGGAGAGTTGGCAGCATCGATCCCGATGGGATGTAACGTGCCTCCGCCACAAAGCTGCGAATCCCAAAGGCGAGAACAGCGCTCAAGGCAACGGTCTTAAGGGCTTCTGTCCAAGGGTTTTCCGCTTTTTGTTGGGGCTGTTTTTCAGGCTCTTGATCCTGCACACGAGTCATAGCCGTTCAGTTACCATAAAGTCATGAGTTTGAGCAAAAGGGAAAAGTTGATTATTCACTGATCCCATCAAATGTAAATGAAGTTTCTATATTTAACTGTACAAATTTAGATAAGACTATTAAAGCTTCGTTGAATTTTATCATCCTCTTATTATGACCTCTGACTTGTGTTTGTTGATTCGCCATGCTCGTATTCTGTCGCCTAATGGTGAGTTTTTTCTTGGAGATGTCTTGACTCGCGGCGGACAGATTGTTGAGGTTGCGCCAGAGATTACCGCCCCTGCAGACAGGGAGATAGACGCGAATGGTCTAACTTTGTTGCCGGGGGTCATTGATCCACAAGTACATTTTCGCGAACCAGGGCTGGAACATAAGGAAGACCTTTTTACTGCCAGTTGTGCTTGTGCTAGGGGTGGGGTTACTTCGTTTCTAGAGATGCCCAACACACGCCCTCTTACGATTACACAAGCAGCGCTAGATGACAAGTTGCAGCGGGCGGCGGCTAAATGCTTGGTGAACTATGGCTTTTTTATCGGCGCAACACCCGAAAATCTGCCAGATATTTTGGACGCTAATCCGACTTGTGGCATTAAGATTTTTATGGGTTCGGCGCATGGTCATTTATTAGTTGAAAATGAGGCAGAGTTGGAACCAATTTTTGCTAAAGGGAAGCGCTTAATTGCCGTCCATGCAGAAGACCAAGCCCGAATTAATCAACGGCGAAAGGAATTTGCTGATATTACTGACCCAGCGATTCATTCAACAATCCAGGACAATAAAGCAGCTCTTAATGCTACTTTGTTAGCGTTAAAATTGTCTAAAAAGTATCAAAGAAGACTGCATATTCTGCATTTATCTACTGCTGAAGAAGCGGAATTATTGAGGGAAGATAAGCCGAGTTGGGTGACGGCGGAGGTGACGCCTCAGCACTTACTTCTCAATACTAGTGCGTATGAAAAGATTGGTACATTAGCACAGATGAATCCACCTTTGCGATTGCCTCATGATAACGAAGTCCTCTGGCAAGCTTTGCTAGATGGTGTGATTGATTTTATCGCAACAGATCACGCGCCTCATACTTTGGAAGAAAAGGCGAAAGGTTATCCAAATACACCTTCAGGAATGCCTGGAGTAGAAACTTCTTTACCGTTAATGTTGACTCAGGCAATGCAGGGACGTTGTAGTGTGGCGCAGGTGGCGAATTGGATGTCTACAGCGGTGGCGAAAGCGTATGGAATTCCCAATAAAGGATTGATTGAACCTGGATATGATGCTGATTTGGTATTGGTAGATTTGGAGAATTATCACCCAGTTTTACGGGAAGAAGTTGTGTCTAAATGTGGTTAGAGTCCGTTTGAAGGTTGGAGTTTGACGGGATGGCCAGTGATGACGATTGTGGGGGGCAGGTAGTTTATGAAAAGGGGCAGTTGAATACAGATGTGCGGGGTCAAGCATTAAAGTTTGAGGAGGGTTAGGGTTAGAATATACGACGATTTTTAGCGCAGTTGTGGTTATATAAGCAAAGTCCGCGTAGGCGGACTTATATTTTCATTTTGCCATCTTGATGAGCCTAACGCGCTTTACAGGAAAAATTATTTTCTGCTATCTTAGATGAGCAAACTTATA
>CADCTM010000750.1 GCA_902805485.1 uncultured Coleofasciculus sp.
TAAACTGAATATCACGACAAAGTTTACGTTGGCATTTGTGACTTTGTTGTTGTTAATGGGTATTGTGGCGCTGACGGGTTTTATTTCACTTAATGGGGTACAAAGTGAAACGAAAGCGGCAATTTCTACGGGTATTGAGGTACAGCGTCAAGTGTTTCGGATGGATGCCGCTTTAAAGAATGCTCGTCAGTTAGAAAGAGACTTTTTTTTAAGGTGGACGACGATTGGTTTTACGAATGCTTATGAAAATTATGCTCTGAAGCATCAAGGTGAACTTAGTCAAGTACAAGATATTGGAAGCCGCTTACAAGAGCGATTAGCGCAGGAAAATGTGAGTGCGGCTCTGCGTAAGAGTAACCCGGATTTGGTGGCTTATGCAGAAATTGTCGCGCAGTATGGGGCGAGTTTTCGCGAAGCTGTGGGGTTAGTAAGAGATTTGGGGATTGAGAATGTGGGGTTGCTGGCACAACTTGAACAAAATGCATCAGGTTTAAGCGATCGCTTTAAGTTAGCAGATACTCCGGAGTTAATGGTTTTGTATCTGGGAATGCAGTTGTTTGAGAAGCAATATTTGTTAACACCCCAAGAGGCAAAGTTGAATTCTTTGTATGAAGCGGCACAACAGTTACGACGAGGGATTATTCTTAACTCTAAGTTAAATACTATTGAGCGTTCTCAGATGTTGAAGGCTTTGGATGCCTATGAATTAGTTACTAAACAGATTGTTGAACTTAATAAAATAATTGATAGTAAAATTCGTTACAATGTTGATGTTGATGCAAAAAAGGTATCTGACAGACTGATTGGGTTGGCAAATGCTGAAGTTGAGCGGGCGCGTTCGGCGATTGATCGGAGAATCCAAACAGCAAGAGTACTGCTGATTTTAGCTGTGGGATTAGCGTTAATTGTGGCGGCTGTAGTTGCAAAACAATTTGCCTCAGCTTTAACGACATTGGCAGAGGAACAGGCAAAATCAGAGCGTTTGTTGAGGAATATTTTACCTGCTGCAATCGCTCAACAATTGAAACAGGAAGAACGTACAATTGCAGACAGTTTTCCAGAAGTGACGGTTATGTTTGCAGATATTGTTGGCTTTACTGAGCTTGCGGCTCAAACGCCTGCAATTGAATTAGTTGAAATTTTAAATGTAATTTTTTCAGAATTTGACCAACTAACAGATGAACATGGGTTAGAAAAAATTAAGACAATTGGGGATGCTTATATGGTGGTGGGAGGTTTGCCGGCGGCAAAACCAAATCATGCAGAAGCGATCGCAGCAATGGCTTTGGATATGCAAGATAGAATTACTGAATTTTGCTCAGAAACTGGGAAAGCTTTAAGCATCCGTATTGGAATTAATACTGGACCTGTAA
>CADCTM010000751.1 GCA_902805485.1 uncultured Coleofasciculus sp.
CTGCTATGTCCTCAACTCCCGGCAAATGGGCAAATCCTCACTGCTGGTGCGAACCAAGCATCGCCTTGAAAAAGACGGCTTTCGCTGCGCTGCCGTCGATTTGAGTGTGGTGGGGAGCGAACAAATTACTCCGCTGCAATGGTACAAAGGGTTCGTCGGTGACTTATGGCGACAGTTGGGGCTATTAGAAACCTTAAACCTGAAAACTTGGGCGTTGCTGATTTACGGTATGAAAGGCTAAATATGCCAGTCATAGAAACCAGTATCCACAAAGAAGCCGGATTTTAAACTTATTTTTTTCATACCCTGATTAAGCAACGCCCGATTTCCTTACACCGGGGATTGAATAGCTTCGTGTTTGATTTCCCAGGAGGCTACCTGAATGTACAAGGTGATGGTTCGGAAGTTGTAAGCAGGCGCAATACATTCGCTCGCAGGACTTTTCTGGAGCGATCACCGAATCAAATCTAACAGACTCTGAAGCAGGCGATTGCCTGCTTCCAATCCGCAGGGTGTTTTAGCTCGATTGCCGATCGAGAGTCGTGAATTACCTCCTAGCACAGGGCGATCGCAAAAATCCGTCCCAGGGCTGCATTTTTGGTTTGGCCCCAAGGTGGAAGTTCTAGGGTCATTGGAACTTACGCAAGCTAGCGCTATATCTGAGTAATTTGTACTATAAGCACACTACTAAGTGTCTGCTAACATTTGCAGCGATCGCTCTTTCTTGGCTTGCGGTGTTAGTGTACTCCCCTGGTAACTGATGTTGAAGAGTAATGCAGTAATGGAGTAGAGTTAGGATATTGCTCAGCAGCAATGAAAGTCGGCTACCTTCTCCTAATTCAACTTGAGTGCAAGCAGGCTATAAGTATGCGTGAGAAAGTAGGCATAGAAAGATTGGTTGCTTGCTCCTAATATAGAAAACCTGTATTTGGGAATATAGTTATTGTTTCTGCTGACGATAGGTTACAGGGAAAGCGATCCTCACCAAAATGCTGTTGCCACCCTTTACAAGCATCTTTCTCCATAGTTTTTTCATCCAAGGCTTTCTCAGCGGATTGAATGAAACTATCAAGCTGTCCTAGAAAATAATTTGTGTTGGTTTTGCTGTAGCCCGTCAGCAAGTCCTCGTAAGCTGGAGTAGTCGGGCGATAACATACAAAATTTCTATCCAGACTGCTTTTAATCTTTACCAGAGTTTTGTAAAACGCCATGTCATCCCGGTCGTGATGGCTAATGTTGTTGGCTGCCAAGATGGAGAAAATCAAACCACTCGGTAGTTCCCCGCGCCGATAATCGCTCCAAGCCTTCAGATAACGCACGATTCGCTTTAATTGACCGTCCTTGTCAGCTTTGTTATTAAACCACTGGATA
>CADCTM010000752.1 GCA_902805485.1 uncultured Coleofasciculus sp.
GGGAATAGTCATTAGTCATGGGTCATTAGTTAAAGATTTACAGATAACTGACAAATGACACAAGACGAATGATAACTGACAAAAAAAGAAGGATTTAGTGCTGATGAGTAAGACGGTAGACACCCGTATTCAGGAAGTGACAGTGTACGACGATCGAGCGCTGGTGACGCGCCGTGGCATCGTACAACTATCTGGAAATGAACATGAACTGGTTATTGCCCATCTGCCTGTGACACTGGTGAGTGAGTCGGTACGGGTAGGGGGTACAGGGAGCGCTGTGCAATTATTAGGGGTAAGGACAGAGCGTATTTATACGACAGAAGCGATCGCTCATCGAGTCTCTGAACTTAATCAGTCAATTAGTTCAGTTGAAGATGAAAAACGCCTAATTCAAGACGAACTAACTCTGCTGAATCTGCAACGCAATTTCATTAAAAGTTTAAATACTCAGTACCTTGAAAGGTTGGCGCGGTTTCCTAACCCTGAACAGATGAATCTGGAGGAAATTCGGAAATTGCTGGATTTTGTCGGACAGCAGTATGGCGAGTTTTCACTAGCAATTGCTGGGCGGGAAAAACAACAGCAAAAACTCGATCAGCAATTACAAGCATTGCACCAACAGTTACAGCAGATTTCTATACCCCACCCCCAAGAAAGCTTTAACATTATTATCAGTTTAGAAGCCTCTGAAGCGGGAGAGTTTAAGCTAGAGGCATCTTATATTGTCAACGAAGCGAGTTGGAAACCACTATACGATTTACGCTTTTCAACAACTAGCCAAATTATCAACATCAGCTACTTAGCAGAAGTTAAACAAAGCACTGGTGAAGATTGGTTGGATGTCGCTTTAACTCTTTCTACAGCTAAACCTGGGCTTGGCAGTTTACCACCAAAATTAACACCATGGTATGTGGATATACAACAGCCAAATTATTCATTACAACGGAGAATGAGGAGCAGGGCGGAACCGTCTTCAATGCAGGAAGAAATGGCAGGGATGCCGTTTGCAGGCATGACACCGGCTCTCGAAGAAAAGGCGATTTGGAGTGCGGAAGGAGAGCAATTAAAAGCCCGAATTGCCACCGCAGAAGTCCATAAACAGGGAGGAGTAGTTACCTTTGCCGTAAGCAGTGGTGGCAACATCGAGAGTGATGGTACACCCCATAAAACGACAATATTTAATGATGACTATCCTTACCAAGCTGAGTATATTTCAATGCCTCGTCTTGTAAGTATGGCTTATTTGCAGACGACTATTACAAATCCTCTTACCGGAGTAACGTTATTACCCGGAAATGCGAATATCTTCCGCGATTACACCTTTGTTGGAACTACCGAATTAGAGAACATTGCACCAGGGCAAGAATTTAAGGTCAATTTGGGTATTGACGAAGGGTTGAAAATTGAACGAGATTTAGTAGAACGTCAGGTTGATAAAAAGCTAATTGGGAATAATCGACGTACTACCTATGCTTATCGATTGGTGATTACAAATTTAAGCGATCGCATGGCTGTATTAACATTAACAGAACAACTGCCAGTCAGCCGCAACGAACTAGTCAAAGTCCGTCTCAGTCGCTCCAACCCGCAAATTCAAATGGGTGATTTAGGATTATTAGAATGGTCGCTCACTTTAGAACCTAACTCGGCTCAAGAACTATACTATCAATTCACCGTTGAGCAACCACCTGATTTGACTGTTTTTGGTTTGGATATTTAAGTAATGAACAGGCAAACCACTCCGCAACTGACAATTCCTAACCACTTCGATATTGCCAAAGTCGGCGAAGTTTGGCGCGTCCCCTATCAAGATAGAGCAATTGAGGCGAAGGATTGGGCAAAACAGCATAATATTCAACCAGCATCTGAAGATAAAAGCCGTATTTGCCTATTATTAATCGATGTTCAAAATACCTTTTGTATTCCCAATTTTGAATTATTTGTTGGTGGCACAACCGGAACAGGTGCGGTGGATGATAATGTGCGATTGTGTGAATTTATTTATCGAAATTTAGGAGTAATTACCCAAATTGTCCCGACGCTGGACACCCATACAGCGATGCAGATTTTTCATCCAATTTTTTGGATCAACGAAGTTGGAGAACATCCCACACCTGCTGCTACTAATATCACCCCAGAAGACATCCTACAAGGCAGATGGAAGGTCAATCCTGCCGTTGTAAATGTCATTAATGAGGGGGACTATCAAGCCTTAGAAAAACACGCCATACATTACGTCAACCAACTTAGTGGGGCTGGTAAATATCCCCTCACAATTTGGCCGTATCATTCCATGTTAGGGGGAATTGGTCATGCCTTAGTTTCGGCAGTGGAAGAGGCGCTGTTTTTCCATGGTATCGCCCGCAATAGTCAACCTCGTTATGAAATTAAAGGCAATAATCCATTAACAGAAAACTATTCTATCCTTCGCCCGGAAGTTTTGGAAGGAGTGAATGGCAGTCCAATCGCTCAAAATAATTCAAACTTAATTCAAGCGCTACTAGAATTCGATGCAGTCATTATTGCCGGACAAGCAAAAAGTCATTGTGTTGCCTGGACAATTGCCGACTTATTAACAGAAATCCAGCTCAAAGAT
Organism: uncultured Coleofasciculus sp.; assembly: GCA_902805485.1. GTDB lineage: Bacteria > Cyanobacteriota > Cyanobacteriia > Cyanobacteriales > Coleofasciculaceae > CADCTM01. The sequence goes on from CADCTM010000752.1 coordinate 2,597, forward strand.
GCCAATCTCGCCCAAAAAATATATCTCCTAGAAGATTGCACATCACCTGTTGTTGTTCCTGGAATCGTAGACTACACAACACAAGCAGAAGAAGCCTTCGAGCGATTTGCCGCTGCCGGAATGCACCGAGTTAAATCCACTCAACCCCTAGACACTTGGCGAGATTTTCCCCAATCATAAAAATAACAACCCACCAACAGCACATCCGCTAAATCCGTTACGTAATCCGCTGCCAAATCTTGATTGTTTGATCAGCACTACTACTGACTAAAACCGTCCCATCCAAACTAAAAACGACAGAAGAAACTGTGCTGCTATGACCCCTCAGAGTAGTTAATTCCCGCCCTGTTTCCAACTGCCAAAGTTTGATTGTTTTGTCATCGCTACCACTGGCAAGAATCTGCCCATCCCCACTAAAGGCAATGGCATGAACAGAACTCTTATGACCCGTAAAATTATGCAGTGCCCAACCCGTACTAACCTGCCAAATTTTAATCGTTTTGTCAGCGCTACCACTGGCAAGAATTTGCCCATCTGGACTAAAAGCAACAGCACGAATCCAGTTAGTATGACCCGTAAAGCTACGTAATTCCTTCCCTGTACCAACCTGCCAAATTTTAATCGTTTTGTCAGCGCTACCACTGGCAAGAGTTTGTCCTTTGGGATTAAAAGCAACAGCAAGCACTGAGTCAGAATGTCCAGAAAACCAGCCGGCAATTGTGCGAAACTCAAGCCTTGTACTAACTCGCCATAGCTTAATTGTCTTATCCTCGCTACCACTAGCAAGAATTTGCCCATCTGAATTAAAAGCAACAGCACAAATGCGATCGCTATGACCCGTCATCGTACCAAGTTCCTGCCCTGTACTCAACTGCCAAAGCTTGATTGTCTTATCCTCACTACCACTAGCAAGAATCTGTCCATCTGGACTAATCGCCAAAGCAATAACGGCACTAGTATGACCCCAAAGAGTGCGAAGTTTCTCGCCTGTACTCAACTTCCACAGTCCAATCGTCTGATCCTTACTGCCACCAATAAGAATTTGCCCATCTGGAGTAAGGACAACTGAGACGTTAGATCTTTTAAAAGTACTTATACAGCGCCAATTTTGAATTGACAATTGTGATAATTCAGCAAGTGGTGCAGACGTAACCGTTGCTGGTTGACTCAAATCTTTCAGGATCGCTGCTGCCTCTTGATAGCGCCGACTAATTGCCGATTCCAACATTTTGTCCAAAACTTGACCCAGTTGCTTACTAACAGGAGTTGCCAAATAATCCCGCCAGATCCACGTTGCCTCACTGAAAGAATACAAGTCAAACGGTTCAGCCTGGGTCAACAAATGAATACAAGTAACACCTAAACTATACAAATCGCTGGAAAAAACCGCTTTCCCGCCCGCTTGTTCCGGTGCCGCATAGCCGGCAGAACCAATAACTGTCCCTGTTTTCGCCAAGGCAGTTCCTGTTACTAATTTCGCGGCACCAAAATCAACAAGAACTAGTTGACCCGCCCTCGTCCCCCCTTGGGAAGGGTAAGGACGACAAATAATATTTTCTGGCTTGATATCGCGGTGAATGACGTTGTAAGAATGAATGAATTCAATTACAGGTAACAAACTATTAAGCAAGTCCCTGAGTTGCGCTTCCCGGTAAGGCCCTTCTGCTTCCAGCACTTGAGCGAGATTTTGTCCATCAATATACTCTTGCACCAAATACTGCTGCCCATCTTGGATAAAATAATCCAACAGTTCAGGAATTTGGGGATGTTTGCCTAATTCATCCAGACGCGCGGCTTCTTGTTCAAATAGTTCTGCTGCTTTCTGAATATTACTCGTGCCTTGTGCCTGAGGGAAAAACTGCTTGATGACGCAGCGGGGTTTTTCTGGTTTGTCCTCATCCACGGCTAAAAAAGTTCTGCCAAATCCGCCTTGACCAATTAGTTTAAGGGCGCGGTAGTGTTCTTTAAGTAATAACTTTGTGCCGCAATTTTGGCAAAATTTTGTCCCCGTTGGGTTCTGTGGCTTCTGGCAATTGAAATTAAGGCAGTAGCTCATTGAGGACGGCAACTGGGGACTTTTCTCTATTTTGGCGTTAAGTTGCTCGATGACAGGCTTCTGGATTTTCGGTAAGCAAGTATTGCTACCAGTGGGGTGTTGCCTTCCATGAAGGGGAAGTCGCACCTATGGAAGTCTACGAAGAGACGGCTAACATTCAAAAGAAAGCCTTTGTCCGTGAGGAAGTCAATGTCAGGAAAGAAGTAACGCAGGACACGGTTAAAACATCTGAACAAATTCGTCGAGAAGAGCTAGATGTGGATACCAAAGGTCAATCCGTTGTGGATAAAAAGGTCTGATAGCAATTAAGTTTAGGCTTCCAGGATTTGAATTTTTGAAACTACCTACTGGCAAAGCTGGGACGCGATTACTTGCGCGGGAGAGCCTTTGCATTAGCGTTAGCGACAGCGGGCGCAGCGTCAGCGAGTAAGCGAGACGAAATCTAGCATAGTGCGTAAGCAGCCAAGCGCAAATCGCGTCCCGCGCAAGCAAGCTAGCAGGAGTATTTCGCTCTCTAGCTAGAGACATATTTGGTTAGCCTTCCTATAGTCTGAGACGCAGCAGACACCTGCGACTTTTGATTCTACCCTTCCTGGAACCAGAAAGACCCATGAGGATTACCAGTATGAGCCAGCTAAGCTCAAGTGAAATAAACATAGCCCTGTTGTCCTTGGGTGGGCTAGTTCTAGGGCTGGGGTTGCTCTCTGGCTTTCTCAAAAAACGTCTTTTTCTCTCAGACCCGATTGTTGCCCTGCTGCTTGGAGTGCTACTTGGACCATCTGTTCTTAAGTTGATTGACTTGGCTTACTGGGGTAAACCGGAGACAATTTTGGAGCAAGGGGCACGGTTAGCTTGAAGCGAAGCTTGGCTCAGCTTTACAGCAATCGCTTTCTCGCGCAGGCGAGTCAATCAGTAAAAATCTTATGAGCCATCTGAGTACATCTGAAAAAAGGGAACTCCAAAAAGAACGAGGCGAGGTTCTGCAACAGCTAGAAGACTGGCTAGAAACACCCATGCTATTGCTCGGCTTTGGGTGGATGGCGTTGTTGGTCATCGAACTGATCTGGGGCTTAAGTCCCCTGCTTGAAGTTATCAGCAACGCGATTTGGATCGTCTTTGTGCTGGACTTTGCTGTGCGATTCGCTCTGGCTCCTCACAAACTCGCCTATCTCAAGCAAAACTGGCTAACAGCCCTCTCCCTGCTGTTGCCAGCCTTGCGCGTCTTCCGAATTGGGCGCGTTCTTAGCCTCTTGAGAGCCACCCGTGGGCTGCGACTGGTGCGGGTTATCAGTTCTCTCAATCGCGGTATGCGATCGCTCAGAGCTAGCATGAGCCGTCGTGGCTTCGGTTACATCATCGCACTGACGCTGGTGGTAACGCTGGTAGGAGCGGCAGGGATGTATGCATTTGAAAGCACCACCCCTGATGGGCGCGGACTGAAGGACTATGGTACTGCACTGTGGTGGACGGCGATGCTGATGACAACAATGGGTTCGGAATACTGGCCGCAGACTCCAGAGGGTAGGGTGCTTTGCCTCATCCTGGCATTATACGCCTTTGCTGTTTTTGGCTATGTGACGGCAACACTCGCCACATTCTTTATCGGTCGCGATGCCGACAACGAAGAGGCAGAGGTAGCAGGTGCCAAATCCATTACCGCACTCCATGAGGAAATTGCCGCACTGCGGGCTGATATTCAGGCACTTTCCCGTCAGAACCCAGAAGCCTGAAAACTTTATTCTGGAAGGCTTTTATCGTAATTCAGGGGTTTATAAGGAAAAAGCCATGCTAAGTACCAACTGACGAGGATATCGATTAGCCGCATGGGGCGGGCAATTATTACTTGGGATTGCCCTCGTGGTTGCAGTGTTTCAGCGTAACTTTCCGGGTGTATTAACGCTCGCCTGCTTCTTAGCTGCTTCGTTTGCTTTTGTGGCGATTGAACCGCGGCTGCCAACCTTGTTCGATTTGCTGTTTGTTGTAGCAGCGCTGCTCAATGCAGGAGGCTGGGTCTGGGGACTATTTTATCTACCAGGGCCATACGATGAGATTACCCATGCTTTTACGACCTTTTCTGTGACGCTGGCGCTGAGTTTTCTGGTGTATGGCTCATTGTTGAGCAGCTTCCGCCACCACCGGATGCTGTATGTTTTAGCGATCGCTAGTTTCGGAATTGCGATCGGTGTCCTCTGGGAGATAACTGAATGGCTGCTCCAAGTTATCAATAGCCTTAATGACACGATAATTGACCTAATTATGGACAGCATCGGAGCGACGATAGCGGCACTAATGAGCCTGTGGGCGTTGCAAGAGCGCATGTACTGACGCGCACGCTAACTCTTTCGACCGTATTTTTCTATAAAAGTAGCGATGACCTCTATTAATGATGATAATGTTCGCCGTTACAGAGCCGTCCGTATTGAGTCCTAGTATACTCCTCCTATCTGCAACCCTTGCAACAACAGCCCAGTGCGGGAGCAGATGCGGGCAATCGTGCAAAGCACCCTTTCACCAAAACCCGGGCAAGCCACGACCTATCAACGAGTTGAACAGCCCGAAGATTATTCTCGTCCTTGGGCGATTGTTCGGCTGTTACCCGACTTGCGACATTACACGGTGGCGCGTTTTTTCAACAGGCAAGATGCAGAAGACCATCGTCGGTTTTTACATCGGTATATGCCAGCATCTGAGTTTCAGGTGGTTTTTGATGTACCCAACTCCAGAGAACCTGAAGACCAAACCTGACACACAAGCCAACAGGCATACCGTTAACCCAGTTAGAAATAGATCCGGGCGGCTCAGGGGTTTCCGGTTTAGCAGTACTATTTAGAACAGTCCTTCTAAATACTTGCAATGCCTTGGTCACTCGCTACCGGGATAAAAGTCCAGAAAACCTAAAGCTATCGGAACCCGTACCCCTCAACCGTCACCCAGCAGCGGTCTACCTCTCGAATTTGGCGCAAGGGTCTAGACCTACCATGAAACAGACCTTGGATGCGATCGCCTCTCTGTTGACCTCTGGCGAATGCGACCATTTGAGCTTGGACTGGGCAAAAATCAGGTATCACCATACCTCCAGCGTGCGGTCAGTTTTAATGCAACGGTATGCGCCCGCAACAGCAAATAAAATGTTGTCCGCTCTTAAGCGGGTTCTCAAGGAAGCTTACCGTCTGGATTTGCTCGGTGCCGACGATTACACAAAAGCTGTGGATTTACCTCGAATCAGTGAGTCAAGAAAACTCAAGGGGAGAGCGCTTAAAAGGAGTGAAATATCAGCCCTGATGCAAACCTGCACGAATTCTGATGCACCCATTGACGTGAGGGATGCGGCGCTGATTGCCATCTTGCGGGGAACCGGAATTCGACGAGCAGAACTGTGTCACCTTCTTCTTGAGGATTTTGAGCCGAATAGCGGGGCTTTGCAAGTTCGCCAAGGGAAGGGTCAAAAAGACCGGATAGTTTACTTACCTCAGGAGGCGATCGCCATTGTAGAGCGGTGGATTGCCGTTCGGGGTCAACAATCGGGACCACTGCTACTGCCCATCCGCAGCAGTGGGACGTTGCAGTGGAGGCAGATTACACCGGATGCCATACTCAAAATCGTGCAGCGTCGGGGTCAGATGGCAGGGATAGAGTCCTTCTCCCCCCACGATTTTCGCCGCACCTTCTGTTCAGACCTCCTTGATGCTGGAGTGGATATCGCCACAGTGCAAAAACTCGCCGGTCATGCCT
>CADCTM010000753.1 GCA_902805485.1 uncultured Coleofasciculus sp.
CTACATCCGAACTAACGGATATTCTTTCACTGACGTTGGATGCTCAGCAGTATGAAGGCTTGCCCACAATTGAGGGTGAGCGCTTGGAGGGCATGAACCTGGAAGACTTGCTGACGGAACAGGTGTTTGCCCAGGATAATCCACCTCGATGGGTGATTCTGCTCAGCATTAACCAGATGGTGCTGGTCGATCACCACAAGTGGAATGCGTCCCGACTGTTGCGGTTTGACCTTCAGGAGTTGCTCAACGAACGCGATCCGGATTCCCTGTTAGCGGTGGCAACGCTGTTGCATCGAGAGCATACCTGTCCCACGGAAGGAAGTGCGCTACTGGATGAGTTGGATGAGAATAGCCATCGCCATACCTACAGTGTTTCAGAAGACCTCAAGTTTGCCCTCAGAGAAGCGATCGAGTTGTTGGGCAATGAGGCGTTGTACTATCGGCGGGAAGTGAGCAAGCAGCGGGTGTTTTCCAGTGAGGCGCAGCGAGAGCGGGGTGAGCGAGAAATTGACCCGGATCGGTTGAAGCAGGAGTGTTTGCGTTGGGTCTATCGGCTACTATTTGTTTTCTACATTGAAGCACGACCGGAGTTGGGTTATGTGCCAATGGGTTCTGAGGTGTACCGGGAAGGGTACAGCCTGGAAACGTTGCGGGATTTGGAGCAGGCGGAATTGCTCACCAGTGAGGATGAGAATGGCTATTTCATCGATACCTCGATTCGACGGTTATTCAAGCTGCTGTGGGAGGGTTATCCCAGTAAGGATTCGATCCAACTGGATCTTCAGAGTATTCAGGAGGAAGTTGTTCACAATACGTTCCGGTTGCCTGCACTCAAAAGCCACTTGTTTGACCCCGATCGCACGCGAATGTTGAACAGGGTAAAGTTCCGCAATGGGGTGTTGCGACAGGTGTTGGAGTTGATGTCGCTGTCGCGATCGAAGGGCAAGCAGCGACGGGGGCGCATTAGCTATGCTCAACTTGGGGTGAACCAGCTTGGCGAAGTCTATGAGGGCTTGTTGAGCCTGTCGGCGTTTCTGGCAGAAGAGGATTTGTATGAGGTGAAGCCTGCCAGTGAGCCGGACGAGCGCTCAGATCTGGAAGTCGGCTACTTTGTCCCGGCATCTCGGTTAGATGAGTTTAAGCCAGAGGAGTTAGTCAGAGAAAAGGAAAGCGATCGCATATATCAGGCAATGCTGCATGACCTGGAGGATGATGAGGTTGAACTAGAGGAAGACCACGCACAGAAGCGGGGAAAGGTGCGAAAGCATCCCAAGGGCAAGTTTATCTTCCGGTTAGCGGGGCGCGATCGCCAAAAGAGTGCCAGCTACTATACACCGCAATCCCTGACGCAGTGTTTGGTCAAGTATGCG
>CADCTM010000754.1:0-320 GCA_902805485.1 uncultured Coleofasciculus sp.
ACCGATGAAGCACAAATTCAGCGATTGATTGATGAAATTGAAGCTGGTGCTGTGTTTGTTAATGGTTTAGTTAAATCTGATCCGCGCCTACCTTTTGGTGGAATTAAACGTTCTGGGTACGGGCGAGAATTGGGGATTCAAGGTATCCATGAATTTGTCAATATCAAAACAGTTTGGGTTAAGTAGTTGGGGTAATAAACGAGTTACTTCCGAAAGATTAGTGTTTGCGATAAAACCCGGAGATCCGCCTTAGAAAGGCTGAAATGGGAGAAAATTCTTAGCTCTCCTTAAAAAAAGGAGCTGGGGCATTTCAGACGGTA